>CALHBW010000164.1 GCA_937930625.1 uncultured Saprospiraceae bacterium
CCGCACAAAACATCTAACTTTTTGATTATGAATAAAATACAAAATTGCAACTCACATTTAACATCGTGCTTGTGGCTCGGGAGATTCTGAAATAAATTCAGAATGACGTACTGGTTTTAGGTTCATGTATAGTAGTATGAGCATTAATTTTCTATGGTTCGGGAGATGCTGAAATAAATTCAGCATGACGGTTGCTTTTAGTTTTTAGAAGTATTTATTTTCGTTGGAATTTGTTTTTTGGAATTTGGAATTTGAAAAACAGGCAGAGGATTCGACATAGGAAAAGGCATATCAAAAAGGCGGAATATGCCCTATCCGGTCAGGCAATGTCGGCTTCTCTGCCTGTTTTTTAGCGTTTGAATGAATTCAGCGTTTCTGCCACTTCGGGACAATGTTTCATCACAGTTGCCACACGTTTTTCCAGATAATCTTCAATCTCCTCCGAAGTCATTTTTTGAAGTGCGCGGTCTTTATAACGTTGAAATTTCGGGTCGTTGATACAGGCGTCCATTTCGGTGGTGAGTTGAGAGCGTTGACGGCTCAATTCTCCCATTCTTTCCTCTATTTTTAGCGAATCTTCTAACCTGTAGTTCGCTTTTTCAGTTAATAATTCTTTCGTGACTTTTGCGAGTGGTGAGGCACATTCGCAGTAATGTATAGCTTCTTTTTCTGCAAGCGGTGTGGTATCCGAATTACAGGAAAAAATAATTATTGAGCTAATTACCAATAAAATAAATCGTTTTCTGTATGAATAAAAAATCATGTTGCAAAGATGAAATAAAAAGTACTTCAAAATCAAAAAAATGAAGCAGTTTTAAGGATGTATTATAAAAAAACAAACATATTCTTAATGTTTTACAATGTATTTAACACTGGATTGAGATTATAAAGAAGAAAGATTCATTTAAATTGATTAATTTTTACAGAATAATATTTTATAAAAATGAATAATTTCAATTTAAAATATTGCATAATAATTTTCTGTAAAGTAAATTTAACAAATGACATTCATCTGACTTGTCAGGAAAAATAAATTACCTACTTTTGGGCGTTCAAATGATAAAATAGACACCCAAAAGTGTCAAATTCCAGGTACCAAATAACAAATAACAAAAAAGAGACTTGGAATTTGTGTTTTGGAATTTGGAATTTCATCAGGGTTATGGAAAAGTTTTTTTTCACCCGTTTACAATATCGCTCCGGCGATTGGAATACTGACCAACGAATGCCCTCCAACGTACTCAATTCGTTGGTAGAATACACGACTATTCCTGTGGATACGCAGGAGCGTGTGGTGGCATTGAGCAGCGACGAAATATTTGATTGTCCGTTTTGCTATATTAGTGGACACAAATTAGTCGAATTTGACGATAAAGAACGCAGTAATTTTGAAAAGTATGTGAAAAACGGTGGTTTCGTATTTGCGGATGATTGCAATCACGATATTGACGGCTTATTTGCCAAATCTTTTGAGCAACAAATGGCAACGATATTTGGCGCAGATGCACTGAAAAAAATACCGAATGACCACGAGTTATACAGCAGTTTTTTTGAATTTGAGGATGGACCACCCACCACATCCTATGAATTGAACGGTTGGGGCGACGACCTCGTACATGATTACCTCAAAGCCATCGAAATCAACGGAAGAATCGGCGTTTTATACAGTAATAAAGATTACGGTTGTGAATGGGATTATGAGTTTAAAAACAAACGCTGGTTAGCAAAAGACAACACACAATTTGCCATAAATATCATCGTGTATTCGATGACAAGTTAGTTGGTAGTTGATAGTTGATAGTCCATAGTTTATAGTAGTTTTTTCGCGTAGTGAAAAACTGTCTCGCGTAAAACTATGGACTATCGACCATAGACTATGGACTAACCATCACACAAAACACCTTACTATGATTGACGTAAAATTTGTTACCACTATCAATGAAACCAACGAGACCGGTACACAACAACAAGTCTTTCTTGACGACCTCGACTCTGCACAAGTACTCAATATGATTACGCGCCGTACTTCCGATGAATACGAAGATTTCAGAGGCGGTTTTGCGATTAATCATAATGAAAAACCGTGGAATGTACCACGTCGGAAAAAAGATGCAAAGTATCTCTATGACGACTTGCAAAGCACTGCTCAATGGTTGACAGCACTTTCGCAAGTTATTGATTATGAGGAACGTGCAACTTCCTTTTCTTGGCTGGATAATGATGCGACTCACCTTGAAATAGACCGCAAAAACCGCCTCGTTATCGAGCATAAATCGAACAACAACAAACTTCGTGCGCTCAAAGTAGATGCTAAAGAATTTGTCACCAAAGTCCTTCAATCCAGCAAGCGACTCAACAAATTCATCACTGATTTAGACATACGAATTCGCAAAAAGACGGCGGAGTCGCCTCTACAACCTGTCTCCAAGCGACTGCTCGAAGTCCAACAAAAACTCCAACACCTCAATCTCACAGACAAAATAAAGCAACTCGAAAAGTCTGCGCGAAAGTTGTGATTTCGTGTATTCGTTATTCGTTGATTCGTTATTGGTTTATTCGTTTATTTGTAAATTTATGTACTCGTTTATTTGTGAAAATATTTATATTTTGCAAAAGCAAAATATACACGAATAACGAATAACGAGTCAACGAACACACGAATATGGACGAAATACAGCCACTACTCACCAAATTACAAGCACTCAAAACTGAGATATGCAAAGTCATCATTGGTCAGGAAGCGGTGATAGACCAATTGCTTGTGGCATTTATAGCGGGAGGTCATGCCCTGCTTGAAGGTGTTCCGGGACTTGCCAAGACGCTCATGGTCAGTACTTTAGCGCAAGCTACGGACGTGACTTTCAAACGCATCCAATTCACGCCCGACCTCATGCCCACCGACATCATTGGCACAGAGATTTTGCAGGAAAACGCCAATGGACAACGCAGTTTTCAATTCAATAAAGGACCTGTTTTTGCAAATATTATCTTAGCCGACGAAATCAACCGCACACCACCCAAGACCCAAGCCGCACTGCTCGAAGCCATGCAAGAACGCGCTGTCAGTTACGGCGGCACGACCTAT
>CALHBW010000165.1 GCA_937930625.1 uncultured Saprospiraceae bacterium
GCGCCGGGCTTGCCTACGGGAGTGCCATATGCTGCCGTAGCTGCTCCCACCAATGCCGCTATCATAGCCGGCTTGATGGCTGACCCGATGACCGCACCGCTTGTGCCTATCATTGAGGCAGTTTTGGCAGGTATTGACCCCACTACACTTGGGTTTACAGGTTCACTTTCGGATGGCTTCAATGTTTTCAACGGCTCTGCACTTAGCCCGATTGATGCGCCTATCTCCAGAGTCAGTACAGAAGATGTCTTTGAAATTGGTTATAAAGGACTTATCGCTCAAAAACTGGGCGTAAGTTTCGATATTTATAGTGTTACACAGCGCAATAATTCACAATTTACAGCGATTTCTCCGGCGTATAGATTCAGTGGTATAGAGAACCTACCCGGTGATTTAGGTACTGCTGTTTCGGGGGCGATTGCCGAACCTTTAGTACAAGCACTCATCACTCAAGCCGGTATGCCCGAAGCACAGGCACAAGCTACGGCAGATGCCTTATTGCCACTCATCGGAGGTGCATATACCGTAGGCGGAGATGCCTTTATCAATACGCCTTTATTCGAAGCCGGTCCGACACTTTCGCAGTTGATAGCTGCGCTGCCTTTCCATGCGACTGTACCAACAATAGGCACACCCGACAACGGCGTGACCCACCTCACAGCAGGTTATCGTACTTTCGATGAGCGTACATTTTATGGTGCTGATTTAGGCTTGGAATACTTTGTAAATGATGATATTTCGGTGTTTGGTAATTACTCTTGGATTAATACAAATGAATTTGAGCAAAACGTAGTCGGTGTAGAAGGCGACCCGCTACCGACCTACCTCAATATTCCTAAAAATAAATTCCGCTTGGGCGTCAATTATACACCTGAACTTGGATTTAGAGGAAATATCTCCTTCCAACACGATGATCCTTATCTGGCAGATGCAGGACAATTTTCTACCGACATCCAGAATGGTGGAAAAACACAAGTACGTAACTTAGTGGATGCAGCAGTCGGCTACAAGTTTGATTTCGGTTTAGGCATTGACCTCACCGCCACCAATGTACTTGATACCGAATACCGCTATCTGCCCAATATGCCTAAAATCGGACGACGATTTTTAGCTAAATTGACTTATACAATTGGGGAGAAGAAGTAATTAGTTGATTTGGTTGATTGAGTTGATTAAGTTATTAGGTTTATTAAGTTGATTGGGTTGATTAAGTTATTAGGTTTATTAAGTAAAAAATGAATTTCGCGTAGCGAAATTGCAATCAACTCAATCAACCCAATAAACCAAATCAACTCAATCAACCAATCAACTCCACTACGCCTGACTTCATTATATAAATCTGTATTCGGGAATCTACAAACGAATTTTATACTCGCCAACCTGCCACCCGCATACGTATTTGTTTGCAAAAAAAATTAAATAAATTAATATGGCTTCATAATTCATATATAATGGCATGTTAGTTGATTGATTTTCAGGAAGTAGAAATTTCAAACGGCTATCCGTCTAAGTTTGCTTGTGAGGTTTACTCGGCAGACGAAGGTTTTTATGAAATGTAGTGATTTGTCTCATAAAATATTCACACTGAATAAAGGGATTCGTCTGACGAGTCTTCATTTAAGTAAAGCTAGACGGATAGCCTTTCAAACACGTTCCAAACAGTCGATTCAACATTCATCTATTCAATATCAAATCGAATTATGAAACACATTCTCGCTCTTTTTTTAATGATATTTTGTGCGACAATCACTTTTGCACAATCTCCCGAAGCATGGGCAGCTTATGAAAAAGCTCGTCAGCAATATCTGACTCAAAACTATGATAAAGCTCTTCCAAATTTGGAAGAAGCAGTACAACATTCTCCGGATTTTTATAATGCCCATCAGCTGATAGCACACTGCCATCATGAGCTTGGTAATACGAAAGAGGCATTGGCAAGTTATCAAAAAGTAATCGGCAAAAAAGACCTTGACGAGAAAGCGTGGTACAACATCGGGCTTTTGTATGTCGATGACAAACAGGAAGAAAAAGCATTGGAGGCGTTCAAAAAAGCCATTGAAATAAAACCCAATTACCAAAAAGTACAGTTTCAAATCGACTTGCTTGAGGGAAGTGCTACGATGCTGAATCCGACTTTGCGTACTGCCATCCACATGTACAAACAACGCAAATACCAAGAAGGACTGGACGAAACATACAATATCAAAGCTGACGATATAGATGCTGAGGTGTATTATTGGCGCGGCAATTTTTTGAAAAAATTAAATAAGAAAACGGAAGCCATCGAGCAGTATGCACAAGCCGTTGAATTGGACGATAATCACGGCGAAGCCCATGCACAACTAGGGGTTCTGCATTTTCGGAAAAAAAATTACGAATCAGCTTACGGGCATTTGGCAAAAGCTTCTGAGTTGACTCCCGACGACCACGACTTGATGCACGATGCCGGAATTTCAGCGTACCACTTGGGAGAATACCTTTCAACTATTGATTGGCTCACCAAGTATGTGAAAGAAAAACCCGAAAGCAGAGCAGCACACTACCGCCTTGCGGCGGCATACTCCGAAATGGACTACGAAGCCCTCGCACTCGAACACCTCCAAACTGCTGCCGACTTGGGTTATCCCTTAGCAGTACAGCGAATGGAAGAAGGTTTTAACGAGTATAAAAAGATAGATTACTCTGCTGTTGACGAACGTACCACCGTAACCAAAGGAAGAACGGGCGGACTGGGTACTGCTAACCCAACATCGCAGGGAAGCGAAAAAAAGATGACCAAAAAAGAACTCAAAGCGGCAAAAAAGCGGGCGAAAAAGGCTGAGAAAGCGGCAAGAAAGGCAGCGAAAAGAGCGAGGAAAAGAGGCTAAGTAAAGAGTCAATAAATTGCGGAATCTACCCTTTTTAGCATAGATTCCGCGAAATATGAGTTGGATAAATTGCGGAATCTATGTACTTTTGTATAGATTCCGCAATTTATTTTTACATTTTCACAAACCGCTTCACCACCACATCATTCTCAGATTCCAATTGAATCACATAAATACCTGCTGGTAATTCATTTGAATTGAAAGTGAAATTGTCAGTATCTTGCGAAATATTTTGAGTAAAAATCAATCGCCCCGTTTTATCAAAAATATTTAACGTACCGATAGTTGCTTGTTGCCAATCAATCGTAATATCCGTGTTAGTCGGATTGGGAAATACTTGAATTTTCGCAGCATTATCTATCGGATTCTCACTACTTACCAACATAGCTTCCGCATCATAAATCGTCAAATCATCCAAATAAAAGCCATCAGAAGAGGGCTGATTGAAGTCTCCGTAAATTACGAAGCGTAGATATACACCCGAAGTGTTGGCGTAAGCAGACAGGTCGATTTGCTCCCGCAGCCAGTCGCGTTGAACACCATCATAGACAGGGTCGGCGGCAGGTTGTTGACTTATAGTACCTACGAAAGAACTCAAGCCAAACATACCCGGCTTGGTATTTTCAGCGCAGAGGTCTTGCCATGTGACAGCATTATCTGTACTGATTTGTACCTGCACATAATTGAAAAACTTGGTGAGGTCCCATTTTGCATAATACTCCAAAATCGGATGATTCACGTCCGTCAAATCAATTGCTTCGGAAAATACCAAGTTGCTTTCACCGCTTACAAGATTGCCTGTCGGAGAGTCTGTTATGCAGCCCGTACCTTTATAGCCATCCGTATCCAACACCGCCCAACTCGTCAACCAATTATCCAAGCTACTACAATCATCTGCAAATACAATCGGTGCATTATATTCCTTTGTAATCGTCATCGTCTGGAGGTCACGGATGCCATTATTCAGCGTCACGCTAAAGTCGATTAATGCACCATCGGGTGTATTCGGGTCAATAGAAATAGCTGTTGAAAGTTCCTCAAAATCAGTTCCTTGCATCGCTGCTGCCGTCGTGATAAAAGTCGTTGCAATATTTTGCACATAAGGGCTATCGGATGCAACAGATACCATTAGATTGCCACTAACTTTACTGATATGTTGTACCCCGAATGTCAGTCGTGCATCCGCTTGCGAGAGTGCGTAAGGCGTGAGGTCGTGGAGTTTCCCAAAATTAGCTGCTGCCTCTGCAAGTCGGAATGACATTCGCAATTGACGATGTGCCTGCAACTGGATGAAACCGGGTAGGGGCCAAAAACCACCCTCTTGGTCTCTGCCGATTTCAGGTGTCCATGCCGGAATATCATTCTCCCCATAATACCAATCATCTGACCCACCATTGGTGGAGTATAAAAGTTGATTGCCACCGCCATAAGCGTAACGGTTGTGCTTGCACATTTCTTCACCGATTTTTTCAAAAAAGTCGTGGTCGGGTGTATCGTCCGGGATGTGTCCCCACGGGCTAAGGAGTAAATTGGAATAGGTGTGATTATTGAATGCCATTGTAAAATTTCGACTCAATACAAAATTACGGATTGCCTGTGTTTCCGGTTCAGAAAACGGCGCAGTTCCCCGATAAGTATTGGAGTTGGGGTTAGGACTTGAACCTTGATTATCTTGTCCCCATGCGTAGCTGTAATTTCGATTCAAATCCACACCAATTGTGCCGTCACCATTATCACGTAGATTTTTTCGCCAATATCCGCCACCATTGGGGTCGGTCGCTTCATTGAGCAAATAACCATCGGGATTCAGCACCGGTACAAAGTACAATTCTGTATTATCCACAATATTTGTGATGTATTCGTCTGTACCATAATTTTCCAATAATACCCACAAATAATACTGCAAATTTATCATTGAAAGCGGCTCACGCGCATGATGTACGCCATTATATAAAACCTCCGCTTCGTCCTCATCCACATTGGGATTGTCTGAAACTTTTACATAAAAAATCTGCCTGCCTTCGTGCGTTACAATCGTCTCGTCAATAGGGGCTTTTGCTGTAATTAGATTGGGATACATGGTCGCCATTTTATCCAAATCTGCCAACAATTCATCATAAGTTGTAAAGCCGCCCATACTGCCCAGATTAAAATTTTGCGGTACGGGAATCTCACGGTCTTCGCAAGGGTCGGCATTGGCAGATTTGAGAGCGGACTCAGCTTTCGCCCGTTCGAGTTGAGCAATAGCGGCGGGTAATGCTGCCACATTCTGCGTTGCATGATGGCGCGACAAATCCTCAATTAATACATTAGTCGTCAGGTTTTTTTGTTGAATGGCTTCATATTCGTATTCCGACAAATCTAAACGTAAAAAACGCGTGCCGGCTCGCTCTTCCATATGCGTACCACACATCAAATCAATTCCTGATTCGGCAATTTTTTGTATATCTGAATCATCATTTATCGTAATTTCTACTTTTTTATAAATCGGGACGTCAGGTTGAGCAAAGTTATTATTGAGTAGGAATGCAAAAATGAAGAGAAAAGTCAGTCTAAATTTCATAGTAATATTGTTTTTTGTGAAAAATGTATTATCTAAGTGAAGAAATAAGAATAACTTAGTGAAAGAAATTAAATAAATTCAACAGATTGATGAGCTTATTTTACGCTTAGTTTTCCTCTTGAAAGCGGGCGTTTATCGGGATAAATAACTGTTTTCAAGGGGGAAAATAAGCGTAAAAGAAGCCATATAGCTGTCGAAGTTATTTTGTTTCTTTCACTTAATCCAATCTGCTGTATCTTTTTTCGTTATACTTCATCATTTTCTCCTTAAATACGGTTAGTATTCGCGTCAAAAATGATTCGTCTAACAAAAAAATATTTCGCATCTTGGATTAATTTATTCTCATTTCTTCACTAAAGCATGACACATTTAATTATGTTGCCATCTATCTATACGTGTTTATTTTTGTAAAAATACACATTTTAATGCTGCTTTATTTCATCAAAACGTAGAATAAGCATGTGGTGTCCGCGAGTGGTCAAAAATCATTTTAAGTACTTTCGTAAAAATTTGTATTTTTGTAAAACGAATGACGAATAAATAACTCATTAGTTGACAAGTTCATTGAGGTAGTTGACACTTTTTTGAAATGTAAAATGTAAAATAATAAATGTAAAATATAAAAGTTATAGGACGCGGGATATTTTTATTTTATTGATTCTTAAACTTTTAAACAAAAAAATAAAATGAGTTGTACACGTACTATAGGCACTTTTACATTTATTATTTTACATTTTACACTCACATTGCTGTTAAATTTTTTCGAGTTAATGAATGTCAAATTATTGCACGCAGAGAGCGCAGAGTACGCGGAGAAACAATATAAATCTCTGCGACCTCTGCGTTCTCCGCGTGATTTAAAGTTTAATTAATATGAATATGAATAAAAAACCATACATTATTTGTTGATAATTAATACTAATTTGAACTCGAAAAAATTTAACAGAAATGACAGTTTTACATTTTACATTTCAAAAAAAGCATCAACTACCTTTTATCATTTGGATAAACTTGTTCGTCAGTTCGATAATTCAACAACTCGTCAATTCATCAACTCGTAAATATGAGTCAAAGGAAAGTACCAATACCAGAACAATTATTTTCAGAAGGATTGCAAACGCAAACAGAAATGTTGGCGGTGCGCCAAGCTGCTAAAAAATTGTTTATTGGTATTCCCGGCGAAGAATCGTTTCAAGAGAATCGTGTGTCCCTCAAACCTGCTTCGGTGGGCATGTTGATAGCAAATGGTCATAGAGTCGTTATAGAAAAAGGAGCAGGAGAAAAATCGGGGTATAGCGACCATGAATACTCAGAAGCGGGAGCGGATATTGCGTACAGCAAAGAGCAGGTATTTAAGGCACAAGTGATTCTGATGGTTGCGCCACCTACGGAAGAAGAAATCGATTGGATGCAGCCTGAACAAGTGATTATTTCGCCTATTCATCTGCCGACAATGAAGGCGGAATATATCGAACAATTGCGCCGTAAACGTGTCGTTGCACTCGCTTGGGAATATATACAAAATACAGTCGGCATGTTTCCTTTTGTGCAGACAATCAGTGAGATAGCCGGTACAACATCTATATTGACAGCAGCCGAATTACTCGCCAATACGAATGATGGACGTGGTATTTTGCTTGGTGGTATTTCGGGTGTACCGCCTGCACGAGTGGTGATTTTGGGCGCAGGAATTGTCGGAGAATCGGCTACGCGCACAGCACTTGGTTTGGGAGCAGAAGTACGCATTTTCGACAATGACATTTACAAACTTATGCGCCTGCAATCGAACCTCAATCAACGTCTCCACACCTCTGTCATCAATCCGAAATATCTTGAAGAGGAGCTTGTCAAAGCCCACGTTGTCATTGGTGCGATACATTCCGAAACGGGGCGTGCGCCTGTGGTTGTAAGTGAAGATATGGTTTCCAAAATGCGTAGCAAATCCGTTATTGTAGATGTGAGTATCGACCAAGGCGGCTGTTTTGCCACTTCGCGTGTCACCACGCATGACAAACCGACTTTTGTCAATTATGACGTGATTCACTATTGCGTCCCGAATATTGCCTCAAAGGTAGCACGTACTGCGTCTTCTGCCATTAGCAACATCGTCACGCCCATGCTGCTCGAAACCGAACATACAGGTGGTTTGGCGCATCTATTGGAGGGCAATAATGGTTTCCGGCATGGCGTGTATATATATAAAGGTACACTGACGAATCAGCATTTAGGTGAGCGTTTTGGGATAAAATCTACGGATATTGGGTTATTGTTGGCTTCGCGCTTATAAAATTCCAAGCACCGAGTATCAAATTCCAAAAAATAAAAACTTTGTTTTGGGGACTTGGAATTTGTTTTTTGGGATTTGGAATTTCTCACAAGGATTCCAGTAAATCCAACATTTTCAAATCAATTTCTCCTTTTTTAAGGTAAAACTCCTCCATAGAAATCTTTTCATTATTGGCGCGGTCTATCAATTTGTCAAATTGTGATTTCAGTATGATAATCGTATTCAGGTGTTTTTTATCTCGGAGTTTTACTTTGAATAAATAAAATGCCACATTTGTTCTCCCTCCTTCAATGAGTTCCAAAAGGAAATTTCTACACGCCAAGCCTGATTGTACATGAATTTGTTCTTTTAGTTCGGGGTCAATCTCCAAAGGTGGCAGATATTTTTCCGGTGCAGGATAGGAGTTGCTCCATATTTTCCATCGACCATCCGTTTTTTTGAGTATATAACTTTGACGATTCGTATTGCTATATCGGTATCGATAGTCATTCTGCCGACTGCAATACCACTGAAGTACCCAATGCTCTTGCGTTTCGATGATGGCTTTATCCTTGAAAGTCTCTTTAATTTTTACATCAATAATTTCATATGCTGAAGGATTGTTTGGATTGGTTAAAACCCAACCGCGAGCGGTTTGGTTTTCTAAGACGCCTAGTATCCTTTTGGAAGCAGGACCCTCGGAAATAAAATAATTTTCAAGCTGTTTGACGGATGTTTTACATTCAGGAACAGACTTATACGCATTAAATTCTGCGCGCATGGCTTGTTGGAGAAATTCATTGATTACTGCAAATTGAAGTTGATTAGAAGCTCGTTCTTCTTTCAAATAATCATCTGCATCAGCATAACCAAAATACCAGGCAAAGAGGTTTTTGGTGTATAATCTGGCACTATATTTTTCTTTATTCTGGAAAATTCTCCTAAAAGTATAGTAAGAAAACTGACTAGATTGACCGGTGTATTTTTGATTGGCTTTTAAATAGTTATCTATACGCACTAAAAATCTGTCTGTGATGAATGATTCGATTTCCGATTTCTTCCATTCATACGGATGCTTTTTGCCGGAATCTTCATTTTTCAAATCCTCAGCAACTCTTTCCCAAAAAGATGTATAGGCAAGCATAGTGTTTAATAATGTTGTTCATAAATAAAGTTTACTAATGCTTTCCTCCCCCACCCCCTCCAAAGCGGGACATATACACGCGAAAATCTCCCCCTTTGGAGGGGGTTGGGGGGAGGAAAACGCATGACACTTTCTTATCTATGAACACCTCTAATACCTAAAAAATGAGTAAATGAAAAATGAAATAATGTTTATCATCTTGTTCAAGATTAAAAACATTTACTCATAGACTTATTTCACAATTTATTCATTCCGTAATAAAGAGTTGCAAATTCTGCAACTCTTTTGCAATGTAATAATACTAAAAAATTTCCACAATTTTGTTTGTTTTGTGACAAGGACTTATTGGTTTTTCAATTAATTCCTCCCTTTCATTCTCTATCACAAGAGCAAATGGAAACCTTATTCAGATTTATTTTTGTTTAACAATCAATCCTACTAAGCACTCATGCACGGGACACCTTAATACGAAGGTATCCTGTGCTTTTTTCCCTGTAACACCGTTTTTTTCGAAACAATATAAAAATGTTCGCCCTGTTTTGGCATCTTTGCCCTTGATGCTACTACTCGAATTACAATATCTTGCTCCTATACAATATTATGCAAAATTGTGTAGTGGGCAACCTGTTCTCATCGAACAACATGAGCATTACATCAAACGCAGCTACCGAAATCGCGCTCATATTTTAGGGGCAAACGGAGTGATGCGCCTTACCATTCCTCTCAAAAAAGGTAAAAACGAAGGGCAACCTATCCGCGACGTGCAGATAGAATATGTCCAAAAATGGCAACAACAACACTGGCAATCTATCCGGTCTGCTTATGGGAAATCTCCTTTTTTTGAACATTATTCGGAAGAGTTGCGACCTTTTTTTGAAAAAAAATACAAATTTTTATTTGATTTTAACTCCGAATTAATGGAAATTTTAATGGATTTAATTGGGGTAAATTCGAGTGTTTCTCTGACAAATAGCTACACACATAAACCTTCTGAAGGCATACTTGATCTGCGAAATTCTATTCATCCGAAAGAAAGGCATCACAAACCCGACCCACATTATCAATCAATAACTTACGCACAAGTTTTTCAAGATAAATTTGGTTTTGTGTCTGATTTGAGTGTCCTTGATTTACTCTTTTGTATGGGAAGTGAAACAAGCTTGATTTTGGAGCAGAGCAATCTGTGAATTTTACTATGTCACAAATCAAAGATAAAATATTTTTCATCTTTTTTAGAAAAAAAGTGACTTTTCATGTAACCTTTTTCGACCATCTCCCGTAAAAGCACATACCAACTAAAGAGTAACTATGAATGTTGAATGAGCGAATTTTGAATATCTTGGTTATTTGGTATATTTATTCAAAATTCAACATTTATTCATTCAAAATTAATAACAACAAGTATCAATTCATAATCTGAGCGGGAACTCAATTATGAAAATCTGTACAAAGAACTTGGAACATTCTAAGTACAAAAATTAGTTCAAGGTAAATGGTAAGACTGTCTTTCGTATGAAAGATAGTATGGTATGCTGTCAACAGGCATCCCAATAGATGATAATAATTTATTCATTAAATTACCATAAACCATTATGTATTTTACTAATAATTTTACCATTCAATCAGATGCGGTTCGCATCGCTTTTTTCATCTCAACGATTATTTTTTCATTGGTACTACATATAGTATCCTTGATTATATTCAATTCGGCTTAATTAAGTTTAAGACTAAGTTTAAATGTAGGTTTTGGCTTCGCCAAAACAAGTATTTTTAAACTTATACTTTCCCGACAACTGTACGGGATAATCTTAAACTTCTTTTCTCAAAACATATTCAATCCAATTTTGGATGTTGTAAACTAATAATTACAGCAAATGGGATTCTTATGTCTTGTTGATTAAAAGTACAAAGCATTGATTATCATTTATTTACGTTTAAAACATGCATCGTTTTAAACCATTTTAAACATTATTTTTTAAAACCTAAAGTATCAGAGTATTATGAGAACATTAATCATCCTTATCACAGCGGCAACTACATTACTTTTCACAGCTTGCCAGCCTGAATGTCAAGAACCTGTATTCGACCAACTCGGTAATTTTTCGCACATGCAAGATATTGATTGCAATAATACCGCAGAACAAAACGCCTCCGGTTGCGATACAGAATTTACGCTCGGTCAACCCTCATCCGGTGCTATCAGAGCCATTCAAGTAGATACACAGGGCTATCCCAACGGTAATGGAGACTGTGTATTTGACCTGTCACTCTACGAAGCAGGATTTCCCGTTACCCCTACTAATGTGGAGTGGTCTGTCAACGGTGTAGTTCGTACGGTAGGTCAAAGTTTCATCACGATTGGAGTACCAACAGAGTACATTCTTTTGTGTGTGAATTACAAAATAGGCACTCAGCCCGCGACTACCTGCAGGTCTTTTGAGTAAAAAAAATGTGACACTTGTGAGGCACTCAAAAGTGCCTCGCAAGCGTCCTTTAAATTCCATATACCATAAACTACACATGTAATGAAGAAATTTTACCGTAGAATTTGGATAACGATAAAAATAATAGCTACCCTTTTGATTGTCAGTAAGTTGCAAGCGCAAGACCCCTCTTTTTCACAATTTTACGCAGCACGGACGTATTTGAATCCCGCTTTTACGGGCATACAGCCCGGTGTCACATTTTCGGCAAATATACGCGACCAATGGGCAGGTGTCGGCAACAGCTTTCGCACCTACTACGCCTCTATAGAATTGCAAGAACCTGCCTTCAACAGTGGCATCGGCCTCACGATGATGAAAGACCAAAGCGGCGCAGCCGCACTCACGACAGACTACATCGGCATGGCTTACAGCTATTCGCCCGGATTAGAAAACGGAAGTTTACACATTGGTTTTCGTACAGGATGGGTCAACAAATATTTGGATTGGGACAGACTCATTTTTCCCGACCAAATCACCAACCCACTCGGCGAAATGACGACAGCAACAATGGCGCAAAATCCTGCACAAAATGTATCGTACATCGACACCGGAGTAGGGATTATGTACAGATTCCGAAAGAAAACACGACGCAAAACACGCGGTCAAGGCTCGCGTTCTTCGATGATGATGCACAATAGTATTGGTTTGACCATCAATCATATCACCAACACAGACGAGTCACTCTACGGATTTGAAAATGTACGCGTACCCATGCGCTTCACATTACACGCAGGTTCAGTAATTGGATTGGATTTTTACAAACGAGGCAAACAAACGCTGGCGTGGTCACCCAACTTGAAATTAGATTATCAAAATGGTGTTTCTGCGCTTACTACAGGACTGTACATGATGTACAACGGATTCTATCTTGGAGCTTTTTACCAGAGCGAACAACCGCTTGATTTTTCAGACACCAACGCCATAATTTTTACCGGAGGCATTGAAGTGACAATGCCAAATGACAATACATTTCATATCGGATACAGCTATGATGCCAACACAACGGGCATCGGCACACGCACACACGGTTCACACGAGATTACCACTAAGTTCAACTTCGGCGATATACGCCTCTCTCCGACTCGCAAACGGTATGGCAAAAATCGCTCAATGAAATGTCATTTGTTTTTTTAAAAACGTAGCGCAAAATAGCGCGGCACTTCCAGTCCGCGCCTGTAGAACGGTGCCTCCAGCCCGTTCACTACACAAAGGAATTCAAACTACTATGGCGCGGACTGGAAGTGCTGCGCTACGATCTGCAAAAATTGGCTATCCGTCTAAGTTTGCTTGCAAGATACTACTCGGCAAACGAAGGTTTTTGTGAAATACCGTGATTTGTCTCATAAAATATTCGCATTGAATAAAGGGATTCGTCTGACGAGTATTCGCTTTAGGCAAAGTTAAATGGGTAGCCCAAAAATTTAAATTGAAGTAAATGTTGTAAGATAATTTAAGCACGTAATACCATGAATATATTTTTTTACATATTAAATTTTTATAAAAACAAAACACAATTGTGTACAGACTCCCCTTTAGGGGCTGGAGGTAGCGTGTGGCTTATTTTTATGATAATTGTTCTGCAAACAAGTGACATTTACGCCCAATGCTTCACCGCCTCTAATACAAACCCTTGTGGCGGAGAAATCATTGATTTTCAAATAAATACACCAAATGACAGCACAGTTTACACTTGGAATTTCGGCGATGGCAGCGAGGAGATGAACGGAGCGACAGTAAGCCATCAGTTTCAAGGAAATATAGACGCACAGACCTATACTATCAGTGTCACTTCCGAAGATGGAACTTGCACAGAAACACTTGACATCAACGTAGCACCTGCCCCTGACGCAACTATTACGAACCCAAATGGCAATTCATTTTTCATTAATTGTATTAATAATAGCAGTAACACCAACTACGAATTAGAAATATTAAATGCCTCAAATACGCTGACTAATAATACTTACTACACCATTGATTGGGGCGACGGTTCGTCCCCCTATGAGAACACTAACTTTACTGCGCTTTCACACACCTACCCCTTGGGCTATTTTCTGCTCACCCTTACAGTGACGGGAGATAGCTCTTTCGGGGCGTGTGGTACTACAACGGTCATTTACGAAATATTCAACGGTAGTAACCCGGCAGTAGGAATTTCTAATACCGGCGGAAATGATTTTTACTGTTCCGGCGCAACAATTCCAATAGGCATACAAGGCACAGACGAAAATCCACCAAGTACGACTTACGAGATTTATATCAATGGCGAATTGAATAATTTTTTCAATCACCCGCCTCCTGCATTACTCGAATTGATTTTTGAAGAGTCCTCTTGTGGATTACCGGATAATGCTTATGAAGTAACGATAGTTGCCGACAATCCCTGCGCCGGAAACAGTAGCGCGAGTACGTTGATTAACATCAGTGCGCCGCCGACCTTTACGATGCCACCTCTACAAACGATTGTGTGTGAAGGGGATGACGTCACTTTGCCCACAGTAATTATCGAAATATATGACAGCCCTGTATGCGCGCCCGACCCGAATGGTTATATCAATATGACCGTAGAGCCAAGTGAAGGTTGGGAATTAATCAGCCAGAATCCTACGACGTTTAACTTCTCAGAATCAGGCACTTACACTGTCGAAGTGGAAGCTGCCAATAAGTGCGACACCATTGAACAAATACATATTATCGAAGTCGTATCGCTACTCGAAACACTGGATGTAGCGGTCAATTTCACGCAATCCTCCGAACCGCATTGCGATGAAAATCAAGGTTGGTTTAACAACGTGTCCGGTGACTTGCTGCCACCCGGTGATACCATGAAATTTATTTGGGAAGTGACGGGAGAAAGCGGTTGCTGGGCATTTTTAAATAATACAAATGAAGACTCCGAAAACATTGAAGTGGACTTTACCTGTCCGGGCGATTACACTGTTACCTTGACTGCAAATAATCAGTGCACTGACTTACGCTGGGATACCCTGATTACCATTCATTCCAAGCCTGAGATTACATTGAATTTGCCTCCTGTGGTCTGTTTGCCGATTGATATCAGTGCGTATGTCACGGTAAACGACCATGGGTTGGACCTCACGAGCGAGTTGTGTTTTATTTACTTTAGTGGTCAGCCGATTGCATCTTGCGATACCATTATCACTACATTATTCCCTAATAATTACTCTGTGTTCGTGAGTGCGACAAATGACTGTGGGAGTGCCTCCGACTCCCACAACTTTAGTGTCTTGGAATCCAACCCTCAAATTGAAATTGACCCCGTTCCGCCCCTCTGCGGTGGAGAATCAGTCCACCCGGTAGTTCAGCCGCCGGGTGGCATTTGGACAAATGCCGGAGGTGATACCCTTGCAATACCCTTTGAAGTTGTTGAATCTCAGCAATTAACCTATACACTCGGCACAGGAGAATGTGAGTTTTCCGAAACCCTCAATATCGAAGTCATTCAAGCGATAGAGGTGGATGCCGGTCAAGATTTATGGTATTGCGAAGCCACCGCACCTGCCGGACAGTCTCTTACGGGACTGCCGCAGGGCGGTGTTTGGTCGGGCGAAGGCATCACGCCGGAAGGCGTCGTGAACGATGCGCTCGCGCCGGGTAGCTATACCTTCACGTATTCGGTGTATGATGCGGTGGCGGAATGTACTGCTTCGGATGAGATAACACTCTACATCGAAAATACGACACCTCAAATGAACATCCCTTCAAATGTTTGTATGAATGAGTTATTTACATTTAATAATTTATCAACATTTGAATTAATTGACAGTACACAAATTTCCTACGAATGGAATTTTGGGTACAATAACGAAAGCTCTGACGTACCGCAACCGCAATATTCTTATCCGGTAGCGGGTACATACACCGTGACGCTGACGGCGCGTAGTGCAGCCTGTGCAAATACTATTTCGCAGACCATCGAAGTAGGCGACGCGCCCAATGCAGAATTTTTGACCAATCGTGAATTATGCGATACGACTATCTGTTTTGAAAGTACAAGCGTGGGCGATGCACTGAATCTCTCATGGGATTTCGGCAACGGGCAGGTCAGTAATTTGAACGAACCGTGTATCGACTTCAATCGCGTAGATGAAGACCGCGACTACATCGTAAGTTTCACTGTCGAAGGGACTTGCGGTACAACGACGGTTCACGATACTGTTACAATTTTTCAATCGCCCAAAGCCGTTATTTTTACCGAAACAGATATTTGTGCGGGGGGTACGATTGAGGTAATTGGCAATTTGAGTGAAGGCTATATTGATGATTATCAATGGTATTATGAAAATACGCTCTTTGCCGTCACGCCTAATGCCGAACTCACACTTCCGCAAGTAAATGACGTGACTGACATCGAACTCACGCTCATCGCAAGCAACGATTGTGAGGCAGACACTTCTACTCAAATTGTCACCGTAATACCGACAACTGTTGAAGCCGACTTTACTTACCTGCCAAATATTGATACCATTTGTGAGAACGAAACCATCCAGTTTTTCAACCTTTCACAAGGTGATACGAGCGTGGTTTGGATATTTGGAAATGCCAGTACAACGCAAGAAAATCCCGAACATATTTTTGATAATCCGGGCAATACTTTCATTCAATTTTTCGCCAAAGGCTGCCATACAGATACGATGAATCATATGATTTATGTGCGTCCTGCTCCTGCCGCCGAATTTGAAGCCGAAGCAACTTGCGCGGGTACAAGCGTACCATTACGCCCCATGAATATTGACGCCGAATGTGCCTATAATTGGTTGGTAACAAATGAATTAGGAGAGCAAACCGAATACCTTGTTGCCGAACCAATGGTTAACTTTCTAGACGATGGCGTGTACGATATTCGCCTCACCGTCACTGATTTGTGGACGGGGTGTGCGGATTCGTACACCCAAACGGTGGAAGCCATGCCTATTCCTGTCGCTGATTTTGCTTTGGAGCGCGACTTATGCGCCCTACACTTGTCGATTGAAAATTACAGCGAAGGAGCAGACAACCACATCTGGACTTATGGCGATGGCACGACTGCCGTAGGCGAATCGCCCGAAAGTTATACCTACGATTCGGAAGGAGCATATACCGTTTCACTACGCGTACAAAACAGCGCAGGTTGCGCTGATAGTATAAGTCAAACCGTGTTTTTTGACCCGGTAGTGAATAGCGATTTTACTTACGAAATGAATGAGGATTGTAGCGCAGCTACGGTCAATTTTACCAATCGTTCTGAAAATGCGATTTCGTATAGCTGGCTGTTTGGGGATGGTACCGCATCTTTCTCTGCAAATCCTACTATGATTACTTATGAAGATAAAGGGGTGTACGAAGTCAGCCTGATTGCAGCGGATGCAAACGGTTGTACAGATACTTTGACCACACTCATTCAGCCACGCTTTTGCAATGGTATCGCTATCGCGAATGCCTTTGTACCCGAAGGTCATGAAGCGATTAATAGTTTCAAACCTGTTGCAGCAGGATTGCGTGATTATCGTTTTGAAATCTACTCCAGCTACGGCGAATTGCTCTGGGAATCCACCACGCTCGAAGGTGGTATTCCAACAGAAGGCTGGGATGGCACACACAATGGCAAGCTACTCCCGCAGGATGTTTATGTCTGGAAAATTCACGGCATATTCGAGGATGGCACAGTATGGCAAGGCATGGATTTCGGAGATGGCGTAGAGCGACGAATTGGCTCGGTGACGCTTATTAGGTGAGAGAGGAGAGAGGAGAGAGAGGAGAGATGTGAGATGTGAGATGTGAGTTATTTTTTTCGCGTAGCGAAAAATTAACCATTAACCATTAACCATAGGGTGTGTAATCTGTCAGCAAAACAAGTCACCGAAAAAAGAGGGAAAAAATGCCCGCAAGGCATAGCTTTATGGTAAAACAGATTGAAAAACAACTAAATAGCGGTGAGTCAGTATT
>CALHBW010000166.1 GCA_937930625.1 uncultured Saprospiraceae bacterium
GGGTATCTGCCGCAGTGAGGGTATTGATGAGGTGCTGAAGATTGAGGATTTGGGCAAGTACCTGCACGATTTGGGCGTGGTGTTGTGGTATCACAATATTGCGGCATTGAAGCACCGCGTCATCCTGCAACCGACTTGGGCGACGGATGCGGTCTATCTCATCATTGACGATACGAAGATACAGGAAAGCTACGGGCATTTTGACGGCTCGGACATCGCGCGAATATGGGCAGCACCCGCCTACGCACGTATGCACGATGAACTATTGGCACTGATGCAAGCCTTTCGATTGTGCTATCAAAAGACGCAGCGCGAAGCCTATATTATCCCTTCGATGTTGCGCCCCGATGCCGATTTCGACTGGGACGAGCGCGATAATGTCCGCCTGTATTACGAGTATGAATTTATGCCAAAGGGCTTGGTCAATCAACTCACCGCCGAACTCCACCGCCTTATCCCCGACGACAATCAGGTGTGGAGCAGAGGCGTGGTCTTGGAGCGAGACGGTACGCAAGTTAAAATAGAAGAAATCCGCAAGGATAAACGGCTGACTTTCCACGCAAAAGGCTTGATGCCGGGTGCGCTATTGCAAGAGGTGGCGGGGCGTTTGGAAGATGTACATTTGGGTTATCCGGGGATTGAGGTGGAGAAGGTGGTGCCTTGTCCGTGTGTGGAGTGTATTAATAATGATGAGCCTACTTTGTTTTATTATAAGAAGTTGATAACGTGGCTTTCACGAGGTAATAATCCGATTACTTGTAATGAAAGTCAGGAGAAAATTCATATTGAAAAGATACTCGGACATGTAGGTATTGATTTATTGAAATTAGAACAAGCCTATGTGCATCATGTACGCGAGACACGAAAACCAAAGAATGAAGAAACCCTTGAATCGCATCCTGTTAAAGTGTTTTTTTCCTATTCAAAAAAGGATAAAGAATTGCGAGATGAATTAGAGGATTTTCTCACGCCATTGAAATATGGTGACAATATTGAAACATGGCATGACCGCGAAATGATTGCCGGAACGGTTTGGGATGATAAAATCAAATCAGAATTACGCGAAGCGAATATTGTATTGTGTTTAGTGAGTTCGGATTTTTTAGCAACGAAATATATTATGGATGAGGAATTGCCGATTATGTTGGAGCGCGAACAACAAGGTTTGACCAAAGTAATTCCGGTCATTCTTCGTCCTTGTCCGTGGGAAGATACGATATTGGCTAAATTTCAGGCTTTGCTTGGGAAGGATAAGCCACTGACTTTATACGATGACCAAGATGTGGCTTTTATGGAGATTTATAATGGTTTGAAAAGGGTGATTGAGGTATAATCGTTACTAAATTTAAACATGCCCGTATTTTCCATAAAAAAAATCCGTTCCGACATACACTCGGAACGGATTTTAAATTTATCTTATATAAGGATTCAATATCAATTAGTTGCCGCCATTCAGTGACCCTGCATTGGCACAACTGATAATGACCATCACCTCTGCCGTACCTGCCACCATAGCCGGACAACCATCCGCATCCAAGACAGTTGCTACACCATAAGTGGTGTTCATCGCCGGAGCTACCGGAATGGCATCGCCACTCATATAACCTGAAATTACCGTACCATCGCTGAGGGTTACGGTGTAAGGTGCTGTACCGCCATCCATAGTCACTACTAAATCCACGGTGCCGCTGTTACAGATTTGTCCGCCGCCGGAGATGGTGGCGGTGTAGTCGAGACATTGTGCAGGACACAAAGCCGGGTCAAGTGGGAAAACGTCCATACATCCTCCGGCGGTCATGACCGTTATATCCACAGCAGGCGGATCAACTCCCGGTGTTTCGGGACCGAAGATAGCAGGAGTTAAAACATCTGTAGGACAAGCAGGCGTTATTGTATAATTACACACCTCGTCATCTATAGTAATTGTTGGTGTTTGAGCAGGTGCCAAGAGCGTCAGGCTAAGCATACTTACACGAGAGATTTCATAACGCGGTGCATCAAGACATGCTGCATTTTCTCCTTTATCGCAGATGACGTAGGCACAAGTCATCTCCACTTCATCGGCACAGCCATCTCCCGAATATACTCCGTCAGGTTCAGGTGCAAATGTCAGGGCATTATACTCATTGGTCGAATATTCGCCATCTACAATATCGCAGGTTTCGGAGTACATAATTGTGGTAATCGCAGGTGCAACGGCAGCACTGACCACCGCTCCTGTACCATCAACCGCTTCAATCGGTGATTTCCAATCAGCTACTTCTGTAGCTACAGTACATGTTGAAGCAACAGCATCGGGAATAGGTTGAGTCTCTGGACAACAGACGAGGTTGACTTTGAAGCCATTTAGTGTACTGGTAAATTGGGTACTAGACGTTGTAGGCATTCCGTCCCCATCGTTCATATCAATACCGTTGGTAGCAGTTGTAGTTACATCTTCTAAGCAAACTCTAAAAGTAAAACCTCCGACCAATGCACAAGGGTCGAGTCCGGCATCAGTAGCAGCATTGGGGTCGGCATCATTATCTGGACAGTCGGAAGCAGCTACAGGGTTACATGAATCGGGAACTAAATTTGTATTGGTAGTACATGAAGCCGTCCAAACCCCCGGTCCTGAAACCGTATAGGGTGTAGGGTTTATGGCAGGAATATCCGTACAGGCATCAACTGTACCCGGATGATCTCCTCCTGCACCGTCAGCATCTACATAAAACCCATTATAAGTAGTCGTGCCATAGGGCATATCATTATCATCCCAAAAGATGATTGATGTTGATTCCCATACTTCACCAGCCGTATTGATACTAGTGGTATTGACACACACATCAGCAGCTAACTGATGTAAATGAGGTGCAAAATCTACATCAACATTATAACAAAGTACATCTCCCGGTGAAGTACCCGTTGCAACTGTATTCATTTTAATAGTTCCTCTGATTCCGGTACCTTCATGAGTGATTTGATGTCCTGTACCTCCATCATAAGGAGTTGTTATTCCACCGTAGGCATCAAAGATAGGTTCCATTTCAAAAGCTAAACAAACATCATCCATTCCACCGCCTCCGACTAGAGGGCAGGTACAAACATTTTCATCTAACACATTAAAACATCCTGCATCAAAAATAGGATTGTCAAAATTGACAATGTCAGGACTGTTGGGTTCGATGTCACCGAATAACATATCCCCATCATTTTCAAAATTAATGGTACACTGTCCTGATATATTTTGATGTGTGAAAAGCATCAAAATCAAAAATATTATAGGTAAACTTTGGACTTTTTTCATAACAATTTGGCTTTAATAAAAAGTATAGTTTTTTAACACATTAAAAAATGCAAAAAACTGTTTATTTTAAAATGTATTATTTTCTGAAAAAAAGCAAGATAGGGGTCGATATTCTTGACTAAGAAATGTTGGTTATTATTTTCAATAACGTGACAGAGCAAATATAATCAAAAAAACCAAAACCTTATATTAATTTTGCACTAAATTTTCTCAGAAAGTTGCCCTTACATTCGCCCTTCCAATATGTACTGTCCGATTACTGCCCGTCTTGCGTCCTTCATAACTAATACTCATCAGTACATTCCGCGAAATACGACGGTCAAAAGTGAGATTCCAAAGGAAGTTTTTGCCGTTTTGCAAACCATCCAACATCGCGTATTCTACGGGCGTATTGCGTATGCCTGTGTATGTCACATTTACAAAGGAAAATTTAGCACTTACTTCCGATTTGGAGACTTTATTATAGGTAAATTCGGTGCTAATGTCGTGGTTTTGTGTAGTTTCTTTTTCGTTAATTTGATTGCGCCTGTCGGCGAATGTGTAGGCGAGTGTGAGGCGTGTATTTTTCCGGAAAATATATTTTACTTCAGGCGCAATTTCCCAGAAATCAATATCGTAATCTTTCACCTCAAAGAACTCCGAATCATTGAAGCGACTGCCTTGCGAAGCGTCGAGTTTGACACCTACCTTTTTACTCGGATTCCACCGTACTTGCAGCGACCTTTCTGTGCGTCGTCGAGCTTCGTAGCCTGTGGTCAAAATACGTCGATTACGATTATCTTGTATGCCGAATTGTGCGCCGAATTTTTGATTCGTTCTATTGAAAAACAATGTATTACGAATATTAGCTGTTAATGATACCAACGACGTATCATTGACCGACAATTCAAAAGGATTCCAGGGCTGTACTTCTGCTGATTCGAGGGTTTTACGTTGGATTTGAAGTTGAGTAACGTTCCTGAATTTGGATAAAAATTGCAGAGGTTTTCGCTTACTTGTCCGCCACAATTTTGCGGGGTTCATTTCTACACTTTGACTAAAATTGACATTATCCGACCTGATAAAATCATTCGTAAAAGTCGTCACGCGAATATGGTCAGCATTGTCCGTAAAATTCGCAATTTCAAATTCATCTAACTGTCGCACACCGTCCATATTTCTATCAATCCAAGTGTAAACACCTTCGCCCGGATTTACCTGCACATAGGTAAACTCAATGCGCTGCTGCTGCCCCGACCCCAACTCATAGACCGTATTTGCTCTTATAAATCCTTGTTTTACTAATAATAAATATTCTAATCTACCGAGATAGGTTTCTTGTGACCTTTCTTGTGTTAAAAGCGAATCTGCGCGCATATTTCGATAGGTCAAATTCCAATTCAGTCGCGAGTGTTTGTACTTTGCCCACAAGCCTTTTAAATTGACCTCATCCGCCACCGTTGCCAATCCAAAATCTGCTCCCCTCGGTGCGTAATCGTAGCGACGTGTATATTCCGTTCTCCATTGAAATGTCTGTGATTCGCCTGTTTGAAAATAGGCTTTCAAAATATCAAATTTGAAGCTCGACAATTGCATCGTGTCCTCTCCCGCACCATAACGTTGATTATCTTCGCGCTCTCCATAAACGCCTATTTTTAAGTCATTTAGCTTCGCAAATGTTTTCGACAAATTGGCTTTTGGGCGAAAAAAACGCGTGTCTTCTTTCAGTCCTTGTGAAGTCAACAAACTCCCCGAAATATCTACTTCAAAACCCTTTCGTCCGCCCCGCATTTCAGCAGAATGTTTAATGCCCGTATAAATCGAATCGCGTAAGTAAGTACCAAGTGTATATCGGATATTTCCCAATCCTTTTTTCTCCAAATTGACACCTGTATTTAGCAAATGCTCATCTATTCGTACTGTTCTGTCCGTATTCCAATCTCGTAGAAATTCGATGGCGCGATAGGGGTCTATTCTTCGAAAATTGGCATCTGCAAACTCGTAGTCCACAAAGGTAGTCACGGTTGACGGTTGACGGTTGACGGTTGACGGAATACTATCGACAACCACCGAGTCTCGCGTTCGCCGTCTGCCTTCAACCGTCTGCCGTTTACCGATTTTCCATTCATTTTCAATTCGGGAACGCACCGCAATTCCCACATCATCATCAGCATTAAGTTCAGAAAAAGTATTTAAATCCGTATTGCTTAACGCAACTTCTGTGAGGATATTTGTATTTTTATTCAACTGATAATCAGCACCGAAAGTGTATAGTTGTTTACGTTGCGGCGCGACCAATCGGATGACTGGCTCGTGCGTGCCTTGTGGCGTACCCGACTGTGGCGCGACCCATGCATATATGCGCCCATTGGCAGAGGATTGTACGGGAATATAATTGCCACTCCCCTGCCCTACTTCGGTGAATCGCAGTACAAAACGCGCCGAATCAAGATTGGTCGTATGTACAAAAACGCTGTCAAACCCAAGCGAATCAACCATTGCATACATGATACGATTGGGGTCAAAATCTGCCAACGTATCTACTGCCGGAAAGAGACGGTCTTCGACAGCATCTCCCACTTCGGCGAAGAGTTGGCGTTGTGTATCGGTGAGGTCTTGTCCGACGGATTGATTTTTGGCATCTTGTTCTGAAAAGAGATTAAAATAGGTATTCAGTTTTTCGGTTTTGTAATTTAAGCCTGTGCCATACACCGTCCGCAGGTAATTATCTGTCGAATACGTAAACTCTACTACGATACGTTTATCTTTGGTAATCAATTGGTTGGCTGTGAATGTAATTTCACCTGCATTATAATCAATCGTGTAATCGTCTTCTGAACCGCGTTGGAGAAGGATGCCGTCGATATATACTTTTTCCGTTCCTGCCAATACGATTAGGAAGCGTTCGTTATTCGCTCCTATCAATTTGTATGGTCCTTGATTACCTTCTTGTCCGAAGAATTGATTGCGTGCAAACTGTCCGCGAGCAACTGCGCCACTGATGCGTCCGCCGAGTGTCCCCTTCCCTATTTTCGCGCCCGATTCAAAGGAAAGTCCTTGCAAACGGCGGTTGTAATTCATAAAATATCCGGTAGGACGAGTCAGTTGATAATCTCCGGCAATGAGTTTGCTCTTATCTTTTTTGAGTTGGATAAAAACTTGGTCAAATTCCTGTAATTGACGGGTGTTGCCTTCGGGTTGGAGTGGAATATTATTATCGGAAATGGCAGCGAGAATTTCTATATCATCGCCAATATCTCCCGCCAATTGAAGATTAAAACTACTGTTCAATACCAAGTCCTGATTATTGCCGAATGAAATGCCGCGAGCAAAGCTGCCTTGATAGTCAAGTCCCTGAAATTCAAATAGTTCGTCAGAGCTTGCAACAGGTTCGTATCGGAAAATATAATCCGAAAAATCCTCCTTACCTATTCGTGTGGTATCCTTGTGAGTTGCCACTGCATTTAAAGAGAAAGGGAACACCCGAAAGTTGATTTCCAAACCTTCTTCCGCATTTATTTCTTCTCTAAAAATCAATTGATTATTTGTGATAGAAAAAACATTCTCATCTAAAAAATTGCCGCTTGATTTGTCTTTTACAGTTACCGTAGAAGGGATGACGGTGAGGCTGTCGAGCGTGAGCGTATCGCTGATTTGGGTGATGGTGATGGTGCGCCAATTGGAAAGGGTGTCGGTTTGTGCATAAGTAATTTTACCGAAAAAAAATACGAATAACACCGTACACATCACAAAACGCATCACAAAAGCACAAGGTTCAAACCTTGTACTTTTGTGATGCGTTTTGTGATGATATTTTTTCCGTGTAAATATTTTTGTCATAAAATGCCCATTCGGCAGTTAAAGCAGCCGCTACATTAACCGCAAAATCCATGCACTTATTTTGACAAACTGTAAAAATTGTCTTTTAGAAGATAGTTCGTTATTCGATTTCATCATCGTTTTTTGTTTTGTCTTTTTATTGACATTAAAATTCTTTTAAATCGTACAAATTGGAAATCTAAATAATTACTTTATGGCAACAAAAATTAAATTTATCGGCTACCTATTGTTTTCCATTTTTGTATTGCAGGGATGTATCAAGGATGATTTTGTGAATGATACCGTGGACCCAATATTACGAATTAGTACGAATATAGACACGCTGGCACTCGGAAGTACGCTTCAATTCGAGCAAATGTACCTCAATAATATTGGTGTAGAAGAACAAGTCACTGCTACTTGGAGTAGTTCGGATGAGACGGTTATTAGTATTTCAGATAGTGGTCTGGCAACAGCATTGGGGCTTGGAAGTGCCACAATATCAGTAACATACGATGATGGTGAAGGTTTGTCATTGAGTGATGAAGTACTTGTGCAGGTTGGGGAAAATACGACAGTTTCTGAGCAAACTTTCAACGGTAGCATTGCTACAACTTCTTCATATCTACTGGAAGGTGATTTTACATTTAGCGAGACGAACGGTGGTGTTCTTCTGGAATTTGAAGGTAATTACAGAGCTTCCACTGCACTACCCGGTTTGTACGTTTACCTTTCTAATAATAGAAATTCCATCGCAAATTCTTTTGAGATTGGCGCGGTAGAAGTTTTCAACGGCGCACACGATTATGATATTTCCGGTGTCGGGATTAATGATTACAGTTATCTTGTTTATTTCTGTAAACCATTCAACGTGAAAGTAGGCGACGGGGTGATTAATGAATGAAATTAATTTTGAATAGGTGAATTTTGAATGTGCCGATACGATAAATGGGCGAATTATCTCAAGTAACCGGACTTTGGACATTGGGGAATTCGGAAACTGGGAAATTAGGTAAAGCCCTCATTATCAATAATTTAAATTAGTTTACGTTTTATTTTAAATCGTTTTTATTACAATTTTTATTTTATTGATAAATAACGAGTTATGCCTTCGTTAGCCTAATTTCCTAATTCCCCAGTTACCTAATTTCCAAAGTCCAGTCAAGTAAAACACATTTTTAAATTAGAATTTTATAAAACATGAAAAATATATTTGTAAGTGCGATTATTATTTTGATTAGTATCGGCTCAATGAAAGCGGGTGGTCCTTGGCCTCAGAAAAAAGGAAAAGGTTACTTCAAACTCTCTGAATGGTGGGTCGTTTTTGACCAACATTATACAGATATAGGTTTGCGTGACCCGAATATCACAACGGGTGTTTTTAATACCTCAATTTATGCCGAATATGGTATAACAGATAGATTGACGACGATTGTAAATGCGCCTTTCCTTAGCCGTAATTATATGAATAATCTGGTGTCTGCTACAACGAATGAAGTGATTTTGCCGGGTGAAGCTATCAATACTTTGGGGGATATTGACTTGGGATTGAAATACGGATTGACGGCGGGTGGTAAGATTCCTTTGGCGTTGACACTGATGGTCGGATTGCCAACGGGTAAGACGGCAGGTGGTTCTCAGAGAAACCTTCAGACAGGAGACGGCGAATTTAATCAACTCATACAATTGGATGCCGGAGGTGGCTTTTCCGTCAAGAAAACTTCCCTTTATACCAGTGCTTATGTCGGATTCAATAATCGCACAAAAGGCTACTCAGAAGAACTGCGATTTGGATTGGAAGGCGGTGCAGGATTGTTCGATAATAAGCTCTGGTTGACCGGAAAATTGAATATCGTAGAGTCACTCAAAAATGGCGATACTGTCGAAACGATTACCAGCACAAGTTTGTTCGCCAATAACTCAGAATTTACGACTCTTACCTTAGAAGCGAGTTATTATGTGAGCAAAAAGGTCGGTTTTTCAGCTTCTTTTGCCAGTCCTTTAAGGGGCGAAATTATCGCAGCAGCACCATCTTATTCTGTTGGGGTATTTTTTGATATGAGCAAATAATGGTAAATGGAAGTACAAGTTTAAGAATAAATTTAAGTTTAAATAAATAGGTTCGGGAAGTTAGGTGGAATACATCATGAATATTTAAAATATTAATGATAAATACCTGACTATCAAACCTATAAGGTTTTCGAAAACCTTATAGGTTTGGGATTCACTTGACCCTCCACCTAATTTCCTACATGAGCCAAAAAATAATTCATTTTCAATGAATTGTAAAAACCTAAAGTGTCGTTACTTTGTTGAGTCCAAGCACTTATCAAGTGTGGAATAATGATAAAAACTCAATGCCCAATGAATTTTGGTTTGCGCTTTTCTAAAAAAGCATTGACCCCCTCTTGATAGTCCTCCGTCTGGCTTGCCGCTTCTTGAATATTGCGTTCCGCATCCAATTGAGCATTAAGGTCATTGGTCAGCGATTGATTGAGGAGGCGTTTGGTTAAGCCGAGTCCTTTGGTGGGCATGGCGGCGAGTTTGGTGGCAATTTTCCAGGCGGTTGCTTCAAATTCTTGGTCGGGTACAGCTTTGTAAATCATACCCATTGCCTCTGCCTCACGCGCAGTGACTTTATCACCCAACATTGCTAATGCCGATGCCTTTTGCCAACCCACCAAACGCGGCAAAAAGAAGGTACCACCACTATCAGGTATCAAACCAATTTTGCTGAATGCCTGAATGAAAGTTGCAGATTCTGTGGCAATTACTACATCGCAAGCGAGCGCGATATTGGCGGCGGCTCCTGCAGCTACACCGTTGACGGCTGCTATGACAGGTTTTTCCAATGCCCGTATCTTGCGAATGGTCGGATTATAATGTTGATTGACAATATCGCCAACGCTCATATCATTCGGTGGATTAAGGATTTCTTGTAAGTCCTGTCCCGCACCAAACGCTTTACCCGCTCCGGTAATATATACCGCGCGAATCTCCTGATTTTCAGCACATTCATCTAAAATGCGTTGGATTTCGAGTGCCATTTCCCGATTGAGACTGTTATAGACATCAGGACGATTGAGCGTGATTTTGGCGATGGAATTTTCTATTGAATATTGTATCATTGTTTTGAGTCTCGGGTTACGAGTTTCGGGTTACGGGTTACGAGTTTTTTAACCCGTAACTCGCAACCCGCAACCCGCAACTACCTTGTAAATATCAGTTCTTTTTCGGTGGATAAATCTTCATTGAATACGTAATTGTCGTAGTCGAAGCCTTTGAGGTGTTCGGGCTTGGTGATTTTGTTTTTGATGATGTAATGACACATCATACCGCGCGCTTTTTTGGCGAAGAAAGCAACGATTTTGTAGGTGCCGTTTTTGTCTTCTTTAAAGTTTACATTAATCAATTCCCCCTTGAGTAATTTGGGTTTGACGGATTTGAAGTATTCTTTTGACGCCAAATTTATAATATACTCACTTCCGGTTTCTTTAAGGTCTTTATTTAGGCGGCGTGTGATTTTTTCATGCCAAAATTCATAGAGATTTTTGCCTCTTGAATTTTGCAATTTAGTACCCATTTCGAGGCGATAAGGCTGCATGAGGTCAAGTGGTTTGAGGATGCCGTACAAGCCCGACAGTATTCGCAAATGCTCTTGAGCAAATTCCAAATCTGCTTCATCAAAGCTGTCCGCATCCAAGCCTGTATAAACATCGCCACGAAAAGCAAGAACAGCTTGTTTGGCATTCTCCAAATCAAATGGTGTTTTGAATGATTGGAAACGAGCCACATTGAGTTCGGCAATTTTATCGCTGACGCCCATGAGTTGTTTGAGGTCGTCTGTGGATTTTTCTTTCAATACTTTCACCAATTCTTTGCTGTCTTTCGTGAAAGAAGCATTTGTATATTCTTTAATTGATGAAGGGCTGAAATCCAGTGTCTTTGCAGGTGATATGAGTAGTAGCATATTACTTTATTGTTAAACTGTCTAATTCTCCGATTATTCCTTGCCAAGTTTTAATAAGTAACGAGTAAATAATAAGTAGTCATACATTTTAAAATTCCCTAATAAACAGGGCTTAATTTTAAAAATTATTCAAAATAATGGGGTTTTATTTCATGTTTTTCTTAAAAGTGCCGTCACCTTTACAGCAATAAAAATTTATTTTTTATTTTATTGATATTTTATTTTGCTAAATAAAAATTTTCATAAAATACTAATTATCAATATTTTATACAAAAAAATTAAATCAGACGCAAACATGTAGATTTATATTTAATTTATTTTTTAATCTCATATCAATGTCACAGTAATTTTGCACAACTCTTGGTCAATAAATTTAAAGTCAATACTTTTGAAACATAATACTGCTACAGCAAAGTAGTTTTTTGTGTTTATTTGTTTGGGTTAGGGAGTCCTTATTCGGTGTTCAAACTGAGTAAGGTCTTCCCGTTTTTAGGGGTATCAGTTCATAGTTTTTGGTTCATAGTTCATAGAATGAACGTCGTCATAAATATTGCATTAGAGACTCTTTAAAATTCCACATCTAATTCTACTTCTTCTCCTTTTCTTTCTACGACTACTTTAGTCTTATCTCCTTTACCAAATTTGCCGAGTGCATCCATATATTCATAAATGTCTTTTACTTCGTAATCACCAATTTTTACGATTACGTCATCCGGTTTGAAACCTGCTTTGTCGGCAGCTTTACCTTCGCTTACACCGTCGATTTTCATCCCTTTTCCAGCAAATCCATAATTAGGCATCACACCGAGCGTGACATTGAAGCGTTGTCTGCCCATTTTTTGCGAATCTTTCGTTTTTGTGAAAGCAAGTTTTTCTTCCGACTGCGAAGCAAGTATGAGCGAATAGATAAAATCCTGCACTTGTCCCATGCCATAGTAATTGAGTTTTTCGGGGTCATCAGCGGGTTTGTGATAGTCAGAATGTGTGCCGGAAAAGAAGCTCAATACGGGAATATCTTTCAAGTAAAAAGACGTAATATCAGTCGGTGCCATGCCCGATTCGTGCGACTCAATATTGAGCGACCAATCCTGCGGAGTAGCTTTCACAATTAGGTTGCCCCATGCCGGAGAAGTACCTGTTCCCTGTAAGGTAAGCGTACGGTTTTTGATGCGCCCAACCATGTCCATATTGAGCATATAATTCACATTTTCAAGAGAAATCGTGGGTTCGCTCACATAGTAATTTGACCCCAAAAGCCCCATTTCTTCACCAGAAAAACCGATGAATAAATAATTCAAATCATCAGTTTTCTCATTGTCATTCAATGACTTAGCTAATTCAATCATCACTGATACGCCGCTTGCATTATCGTCTGCACCATTATGAATTTCCGGTTCTTTGCCCGTGTGCAATGAGCCAAATGCGCCGTAGCCCAAATGGTCGTAATGCGCGCCAATCACCACTGTATTTTCTGCATCATTATCCAAAAAACCAACTACGTTATAGCCCTTGCGTTCATCCGCGATAAGTTCGGTAGAAATCGTGGCTTTTTTACGGAGTGCTTTTTTTATCTGCTTGGTTTTTGTCGTAAAAACTACCGGAATATCTAAGGACTGAATACGACGTGTATAATCAGGAATTGGTGTATCTTTATTTTCGCCCGAATTGATAAAAATGACTGCTGCCGCGCCGCGCTCTGCGGCTATTTTTGCTTTGTGTCGCAGGTCGGTAAATTGGGCAATAGCGGAATGTGGATTATTGCCATTAATAGGTGTAGCAGTTTCTATCACCAATATTTTTCCGCGCAATTTTTTCTTGCCTTCGTAATCGTTTACCCCTTCGTCGGGCGATACGATGCCGTAACCAACCGACTCTAATTTGCCGCTTGCCGTGCCGTTGCCGCTAAATTCGAGTGCGTAAAAATCAGTTCCGGCTTGTAGGGTTTTCTTTTTGAGGGTCAGGGCATTATTCTTTCCGTAAAATTTACCCGCCAATACATCAAATTCTTGCAAAAAACTCCCTTTATCTCCTTTTGGTACGAGTCCTGCCAATTCAAATTGTTCAGAAATATAATCGGCTGCCATGCGCTCGCCTTTTGTGCCTGTTTCGCGTCCTTCCATCTCGTCGGAAGCGAGGATTTCTACGTGTTTTTTGAGGTCGGCGAAATCTTCCGCAGGTTGCGCGTAGGCGAAACCAACGAATAGTATGAATATAATTAAATGTAAATTTTTCATGGAAAATTAGATTTTAATTCACTTGGCGGCTGAACAGAAACTTCGTAATGACTGCTTTAGCTGTCAAGTGGCTAATAGTAATATTTGTAAAGTGTTGTTTTAAATTAATAAAAATTAAAACAAAAATACACTTGACAGCTAAAGCAGTCATTACGGTATTCTCGGTCAGCCTGTGAAATCGTCAGTACAGCACAAAAGTACGCATGAAACAGCTTTTTTTGTGTGAAAGTTGCAAATTCTTTCTGAAAAAGGGCATGACGGATTTAGTATTTTTCGTCTTTACAACGATTTTTATTTTATAATAAATGTTAGTAGTTATTCAGTGCCTTGTTTCGACTCGCGTATTATCGGCGGACGGCGGACAGAAAAGCTGCGGACAAAATATATTTCACATGAATATTCAAGACAATTATTCGGCAGAAGACTGGGAAACGATTAGCCTATTGCCTTCTGTGGTGGGTGCGGCTGCAGCTTGTGCAGGTACAAACGGACTTTTTGGTATGATAAAAGAGTCGATGAGCAGTGTGCAGACGATGCTTGCAGGCGCGAAAATGCACCCTGATAATCAATTGATTAAAGCCGTTTCGCCGGATATGACCGACCGACAAGCTGCCAAACAAACAGCTATGGCGCAACGCGAATCCTTCAAAACCAAAATGAAAAATGCAGGTATCAAAAAACGTGAAGACCTGATGCGCCTCGCGCTCGACGAAGCGATGGCTGTAACGAAAACGCTTCCCGCAGGTGCAAGCGAGCAGGAAATTGCGGAATTTAAGGAATGGATTCAGTCTATCGCACAGAAAGTCGCAGAGTCTGCTAAAGAAGGCGGGTTTTTGGGCTTCGGTGGTACGGCAGTGAGTGAGGGTGAGCAGCAGTTTTTGAATGATTTGAAATTGGCACTTGGGTGAATGATTTTTGATGGAGTGATTTTTGGTTTTTGATTGAATTTAATAAGGATAAAAGCGTTTTTGCCTTTGGGTGGGGACGCTTTTTTATTTTTTTATGTGAAAAATAAAAAAGACCAATTAAAACGATACAAATATTTAATAATCAATGAATTAACTCCAGTTAATACACGCTTTGAGCTTGTGTAAGCTAATTTCTCTTCTAATTTTTTTCACTTTTTAATGTTTAAAAAATAATGCTTTTTGGCAACTTTATTTATTTTTAAATAAATTTAAATTACTAATTATCAATTATTTATACAAAAAAATAAAACACAAATAAACTTATTTTAAAATTAATTCCTATAAGTCTGCCTGCTCATCTCTCTATATCTTTGTAACTGTATTCACATAACAAACAACTTTTAACAGAAAAAACAAACCTTAACAACAACGAAACAATATAAAACACACCCACCTCAAAAACACATAAGGTATAGTCGGCAGTGTTCCCCTACACTGCCGACACCTTAAAACACTTAAACTTGTTTTAGGTCTAAAACACAGAACACTTACTAATATGAAAAAGCAATTATTAATACTTCTCCTCTTGTCGTTTTGTTTAGCATGCATTTAGCGGCTCTGCCTATGGGCAATCATGCACACACGAAATTGGAGTATGTTTAGAAATAAATATACTGTGAACGGCATAAATTTCGGAAAATGGAAATCTGGTGCACCTACTCGTCAGACGAATGTTTTTGTAAAAATTCCCCCTTTGATTACTCAAATATTCAATTTTAATAAAGGGATTCGTCAGACGAGTTTTCGAGCTAAAATTTTCCGAAATTTACCCCGTTTAGAGTATAAACGATAGGCGGCATTTCCCAAAATGTCTTGCTTTATCGTCAAGAGCAAAACTATGTTCATTACATAGGACATTCCTTCGGGGGTGTCCTATTTTTTTTGGAGCTACCAAGACCGTTGTTTTCTTTTCTTCAATACTTCGATTTTTTCCAAGAGCCAACGCTTGTCGCTATTTAGAGTCTGTTGTTCGAGTTGTGCTTCTGCCCACTCTACTGTCCGTGTACCCTCTCGATGGCGAATGCGGTATAGTGTCATGAGGATTTTTACAAAGTTGATATAACCTTTTTTGTTCTTTTTGGGTAGTTGTTTGCTATGCTTAAAAAAGCTTTCAATGGAGCGAAAAGCGGTCATCGTATATTCGTTATATTCTTTTTCTTTTTCGTATAAACACTTGATTATCAGTACGCGAGTATTTGTGTCATAATTCAGATTGACTTTGCCGACTTGAATAAATCTGTCGTGAGCAGTTTCGTAATCTTTCCGATAAAAAGCAATCACACCATAAAGAAAATGACAAACACTATCTCGCACTTCCTTCTGTACGAAAGAGCGATAATGTTCAATAATATCTTCCGACCACTCAAATTCTCCTACTTGACTACCAACTGTTATTAGGTGTTTGAAGGCACTTACAGTGATAAAATTATTGTCAATTAGCAAATTTTTATTGTGCATAATGACAAATAAATCAAATATTTTTTTTGTATATTTTAATCTATCCGTCCACACCTTAGAAATACAATGATTGATAGCCACAAAATAATAAGTCCTCAATAGATGCAGAGGCACTACTTTAGCGTGTTTGTCCAATAGTTCCAATAAATTATCATACACTTCGCTATCTTGTGTCTTCAATAATTTTATGTTTGTTTGGTACAATAAAATAAGCGGATATTCTGCATATTCGGGTATTTCAAGCAGTGGATTGATAGCCTCTATAGAAGAAAAATCATATGCTTTTCTGTCGAAAGCCTGCAATAAAGAAACTGCCGTCGTATGCAAACTTAATTTATTCAATAAATAATAAATATCAAGACTGCGATTGACCTCCGACAAATTGTCTTTTGCAGATAATTGTTCATTGCGATACATGGAAGCCAGTATATTTGCTTCGATTTTATAGGCTTGTTCGTACTGCTCTATATCTTTGGCTATCAGACTATTAAGTTGTTTTTTGTTTTTATTGACATGACGATTAAACAACATTATTTGTTTGCGTTCTTGCAACTCGGCATATAATAATTCCGATTTACGCAACTCATTATTTTTAAGGACTTCACAGGCTAAAAACTGCTCTGCCAGCTTTGTTAAGATGTTCAATTTGGTATTCAACAAGCTCTTTTGATTTTTGCTCAATGCGCCTTTGGGTTTCGGCAAATCAGCAAATACTCTCCCATAAACATCATGCTGCAACTCCGGGCTAAAAGTTCTTTTGCCCAATACTCTCTTCTTTAACACTTCCAATAATTTAACAATATATATATCTGTATTGAAATATCGACAGGAGAGCATCTCCTTCAAATTATTTAACTCCTTTTCAGAAAACGTACTCAATAACTCAACACATAAATAAGGTCTTGATTTCGCTGTTTTATTTTTATTTTCAGGCATCTATTATATTTATTATCAATTATTTATACAAGAATATTTTTCAAAAATAATAACATTATCATGCAAAAGTATACAAATATATAAAAAAATAAGGCTTTATTTTTGTGTTGCGATGAACATTAATTTTAAAAAATGATAAAGCTATGAAGAAATTAACTACCATTTTAATTATTGGTATGATGCTCACCCAGCTTCATGCACAGCAAGACCCAACAACAAATGATTCCGAACAAGATGTGATTAATGTCGAGGCAATTCAATGTGAAGAAAGTGTTTGGGAACCTGATACTGACGCCACAGAAAAAACAACAGAATCGACGAAGCCAGATAACGATGAGGAGGATGAAAGTTCTATTGTCGTACTCGACGATTTTCAAAGTAAAACGACCTACTTTGACCCTTCCGGGCAATTTGATTCTGAACCATCTACGGATTACGAGAACGCGCGACTTCCTGTAAGCAATAATGAGGAGGAAGATGGGATCTCTATTGTCGTACTCGATGATTTTCAAAGTAAAACGATATACTCTACCCCTTTTGAAAAAATTGATTCTGAACCGTCTTTGGATTGCGAGGACACCCAACTTCCAAGCAATAACGAGGAGGAAGATGAAAGCTCTATTGTCGTACTAGACGATTTTCAAAGTAAAACGACCTACTTTGACCCTTCCGAGCAATTTGATTCTGAACCATCTACGAATCACAAGAACGCCCGACGTCCAAGCAAAAATAAAGAAGAGAAGGGAAATGCTATTGTAGTACTCGACGATTTTCAAAGTGTACAACGGACTAAAGAACGAAAGCCCCTGTATGCTATGTCAACTTTCCTCAAAAAAGAAAAAAGGGCAAAAAAAGAGAGCAAAGAAAAAAAGGCAAAAGAAGAAAAAGAGGAAAACAGTGAAAAGAAAGAAAAGAGACAAAAAAAGAGAAACACGGACCTCATAAGAACTATGAAGTAAAATGATTTTCTTTGACGAAATTGATAGGGGATGGCTGCGGTCATCCCCTATTTTTTTTCTAATGCTGTGATTTTTTCCATTAGCCAACGTTTGTCGCTATTGACTTTTTGTTCTTCTAATTTTTCTTTGAGCCACTCTAAAGTCCGTTTACCTTCATGGTGGCGGACGCGGTAGAGGTTGATGAGGATTTGGATGAAGTTTTTGTAGGCTTTTTTGCGTTGTTGGGTGAGTGATTGGTGCTTGGTAAAATATCGCTCGGCTGTGCGGAAGGCTTGTATAGTGGGTTCGCTGTATTCTTTTTCATTTTCATACAAACATTTTAATATCAACACTTTAACATTAATATCGTAAATCATATTTACTTTTCCAACTCGAATAAATCTATCGTGGGCGACTTCGTAGTTTTTTTTATAGAAAGCTATCGCGCCATAGTTAAAATGATAAACACTTTCTCTTATAGATACTTTAATATACTTTTTGTAAGTTTCAATCATTTTTGCTGCCCATTCAAATTCGGCGACTCTACAACTTGAAGCAACAACATTTTTAAGCTCACCTATTGATATAAAATTGTCTTCGATTAAAAGGTTTTTTTGATGCATAATCTGATATATTTCAAACATATTCCTTTCATATTCCAATTCCCCTGCATTGATTTTAGAGATGCAATAACCGATAATCGTGGTATAAAAATTTTTAAGCTCAAATGGAGGCAGCACCTCTGAATGAATACCTAATAAGTCTAACAAATTCTGATATGCCTCTACGTCCTTAGTCTTAGTGAGCTCAATATTTGCACTATATAAAGCCACCATAGGTGTATCGTCAAATTTGGTTAGATCAGGTAATGATTGGTAAGGGTTTATAAGAAAATCATACTCTTTATTTGTAATGTTTTTGATAGACCAAGCCGTCAAATGCAGACTCAATTTATTTAGAAGATAATACATTTCAAGATTGTATATAACTTCTGATAAGTTGTCTTCTTCGCGTAGTTTATTATTATAATTCAAATAATCTAAATAATTCAACTCCATTTGAAAACGACGTGCATAGTAAGTCCAATCTCTAATCGTTTGTTTATCAAGAATCTTTAGTTCTTGATTGATGTGTCGGTTGAATAATAAAAACTGTCTTCGGTTCAATAAAACCGGATAAAGCAACTCATCCTTACAGGTTTCATTTTTTTCGAGTGCCTCAATACTCAAAAATCTTTCTGCCAAACGCATCAAATCATTCATCTTACGATTGAGTTGACTACTCTGGTTTTTGGTTAATTTATCATTGGGCTTTGGTAAGTGTAAAAATATTTTTTCATATATTGTACATTGAAATTCATTGTTTAATACTTTATTATTCAAATCGTACTTTTTCAAAGCATTAAACAACTCCACTATATACTTATCTGTATTGAAATACCGACAATTCACAAAATATGATAAATCTTCCATCTCTTTTTCTGAAAAAGTTTTTAGAAGTTCGAGGCAAAGAATTCGTTTATATTTAGGTGTTTTCATTTTAATATAATTTGATTAAAAAATTAATAATTAATAAATTACAAATTTAGAAATAAATAATCTTTAAGTGATGAGACTTTAATAAATCCAAAAATATGAAAAATTATGCACTTACATTTGTATCAACAACTGTAATCATAATATTTTTTCACAACCAAATAGGCACTTTAATATGAAAGCTCTAATCCAAATCTTATTCTGTTGTTTGACAATCGTTCAACTTCAAGCCCAACACAATCAAGCAACCAATGCGTCTAAAATCAATAATGAATGGA
>CALHBW010000167.1 GCA_937930625.1 uncultured Saprospiraceae bacterium
CCTCATCCTGCAATACACCGTTTACAATCAAGGTGCGGGACCTGCCAACCTCTTTGGCACAAAACGCAAACGTACAGATAACACCGTAGTACGCGCCTATTTTTCCGGCGATGAGCAACTCAACCGAAGCGATATTGCCGCCGGAGCTACCTATATTTACGAAAAAGATGTCCCCAATAATGGCTTACTCCACAATGGCGAGTACTACACCGGGATCATTGAATTAGATAGACGAAAACAAAGCAACTATTTGGCAATGATACTTTTACAAGTAGATGCCCTCGACACGCTTCGCGAATGTGACGAGACGAACAACGTAGGATGGATGGTGTTTGATTAGTATGTGATGAGTTGATGAGTTGATGTGTTGACGTGTTGGCGAATTATGGTATTTTTTCATTCAAAATTAGGTTCTTTATGCAAAAAAGAAAGATTATGTCGTTGGTTTTGGTGGTATCGCTACTCATGTTGAATGCCTGTCAAGACCCGATGAAATCCGTCTCGCCTGACTTCGCTTTTCAAGGAGAAACGATGGGTACGACATACAGCGTAAAATATCACGACGCGGCAAAACGAAGTCACAAAAAAGCCATTGACAGTCTGCTTGTAGCTATCAATCAAGACCTTTCGACTTACATAGATGATTCGCATATTTCCGTTTTTAATAAGAAAGAAACACGAACACATAAAGGCACACCACACTTCAATAAAGTCTTTATGAAAGCTAAAGAAATTTATCAAAAAACCGATGGTGCATTTGACCCTACGGTGATGCCTTTGGTCAATTATTGGGGCTTTGGTTATACGCCAAAAAAGCCTGTGACAGAGGTGGACGAAGCGAAGGTGAAAGAGCTAATGAATAGTGTGGGATTTGATAAAATTGTTGCGCCAAAATTTGGCGTATATGCCAAATTAAATGAAGGTACGCAGCTTGATTTTAGTGCTATCGCAAAGGGCTATGGCGTGGATGTCATTGCGGATTTTTTAGATGGAAAAAGTATCGAAAGTTACATGGTCGAGATTGGTGGTGAAGTACGTACAAAAGGTAAAAATCCGCGCGGAGAATGGTGGCTTATGGGCATCAACACCCCCTCAGAAGACGCATCAACGCGAGATTTGCAAGCGAAAGTACAACTCCAAAATAAAGCCCTCGCTACGTCGGGCAATTATCGTAATTTTCACGAAGTAAATGGGAAAAAATACGCACATACCATCAACCCAAAAACGGGTTTCCCGGAAGCAAATACGCTCTTGAGTGCCTCCATTTTTGCGAATGATTGTATGACCGCAGATGCCTACGCTACGGCTTGTATGGTCATGGGTATTGACCCTGCTTTTGAGTTGGTCAATAGCAATCCTAATCTCGAAGGCTACTTCATTTACAGTGATGATACCGGCAATATGCAGGTGAAAAAGACGAAGGGTTTGGAGCAGTTTTTGATTGGAGAATGAGTAAATGATTAGATGAATAAATGAGTAAATGTTTTTGTGAATTGAGATTCATTAACTCATACTTGTTTTTCAAAAAATATAAAAAACCGTCTGTCGTTAGTCGTGTACCGTCAGCCATCCACCGTTCCGAATTATGAAAAATATTTTAGCACTCCTCGCTGTCACAATTTTAATGGTAACTTGTAAGCAACAAGCTCCGCAAGAAGAAGAAATTCCACTAACGTTGGAAGAACAAATTCAAATTAAAATCAGCGATGAACTCGCCAAAAATGAGCGCAATGCCGACATTATCCTCGACCACCAATTTGGGATGACGCGCAAAGAAGTTTTTCAACACAAAAATAAATTGGAAAAGGAAAAGCGCATTTATGGCATTTTCAAAACAAAAAATACACGCATATTTGTCTATGATTTGAATTTGCGTGGTGAAGCAGGAATTAAAAAAATGCCTGTCTATTTCGATACTTTCTACCACGAAAATCGCCTCTTTCGGATGGAATGTAAACCCAAGATTCCCAAAGGAAAAGATGTACAAGAAGTACAAGATGCAATTATAAAATTATACGAAAAAAAATACGGCAAACCCGATTTTTACGTACCTACCGATACCATCAATAATTATCAAACAGCGATGTGGATTGAACTCAATCAGCAAGTCGAAATCAGTCGCGATGAGCAAGAAGTGATGATGTCTTATACGGATTTGCAGAAGGAGGAGGAGATATTGGAAGATATTTAGTGGGAAATTCCAAAAAGCAAATTCCAAATTCCAATTCAGATATATTTTTGTTGGAATTTGGTGCTTGGGATTTGGAATTTTCAGACAATTGACCAACCGCCATCGACCATCAAATTATGCCCTGTAATGTAAGCAGCAGCATCCGAAAGCAAAAAGGAAACTGCCGGAGCAATATCTTCGGGTTTTCCCATGCGTTTTAGCGGAACTTTATGCTCGTAATTTTTGACAAATGCTTCGGCTTGGTGATTAAATATACCGCCGGGTGATACGCAATTGACGCGAATCCGGTGCGCTCCGTAATAGGCAGCGAGGTAGCGCGTAAAGTTGATGACTCCGCCTTTGATAGCGGCATAGGCAGCAGGCGAAGTGAGGTCTGTGCCGTCATAAACCGTAAAGTCATTGCCCTGCACACCGTATATCGAAGCGATGTTGACAATCGCGCCGCGTGTGCCTTGTGCCTTCATGGTTTCAAGTACCAATTGGCTAATTTCAAACACGCTATTCATTTGATAATCAACATTTTGTCGCCAACTTTCCAAGCTCACATCTTCAAATTTATTGCCCCAATCTGAAGTGCGCGGATAGGCATTATTCACCAAGCCATCTATGCGTCCGTAGTGGTCAATGATGCGCTGAATCGTAGATTTGATAGAAGCAGAATCGGTAATATCCAAACGCAAATTATGTTGTTCAATATTATCTTCAACCGTAATGTCTCCATTGATAGCCGTGCCTTTGTTTTGTCGGAGATTGTCCAACATCGCACGTCCAAGCAAGCCACTACCGCCTGTCACCAATATTATTTTTTCTTGTAAATCACTCATCGTTCAAAAA
>CALHBW010000168.1 GCA_937930625.1 uncultured Saprospiraceae bacterium
TAATCGACATTTTTGAACGTGTCTTTTTTCGCCATACTTCAGCTATTTTTCCTCATGTAGCTTGGCTATAATCGTCAAAATGAGCTTCGTCTGACAAAAAAATACCCTGCTCAAAAAGTGTCGATTATTCAACGCTTACTATTTAAAATAATGTAAAATGTAAAATAATAAACTCACATTTCTGTCAAAATTTGAACTCGAAAAAATTTAACAGAAATGACAGTGTAAAATGTAAAATCTCGTCATTTGTCGGGACAAGTTGTAAAAGTGCTTGTAGTACGCATGCAATACATTTTCGTTTTTTTATTGTTTAAAAATTTAAAAATCAATAAAATAAGGAATGTCTCGCGTTCGCTCGCATTATACAATTTTTACATTTTACATTTATTTAATATGAAAGCAAAAGTGTCAACTGCAATTCTAAACATGCCAAAATTACGGCTATAAACCCGATATTACAGCGCAATAGAGCCAACCCTGATTATTTGAAAAAAAATGACCGTTATGCACATCACCAACATCTATCCGAAGATAATTATCCGAAGCATTGCTGTGCTGTTTATTTTATTTTTATCGGAAAAAAATGTCCATGCACAATGCAATGGTCACGAATCGTTATGCGACAAACTTTACGACGAAGTTGCCTACCTCACCACGCATAATGCCTATAATGCCGAGCAGGATGACTTTATGGCAGCCAATCAAACTTACGGGATTACACAACAATTGAATGATGGGGTACGCGCCTTGATGATTGATGTGTATGATGAAAACGGCGTACCGACGGTGTATCATGGATTCACCTTTTTGGGTACTGCGCCATTGTCGGCTAACTTGCTCGAAATCAAGAACTTTCTCACTGAAAACCCGAATGAAATCGTCACCATTATCCTCGAATGTTATACCACAGCGGATGCTATCGAACAAGCACTTACGGATGCAGATTTGAGTGATTTTTTGTATGCAAAAAACGGAGATTGGGCGAGCCTTCAGGATATGATTGACGCTAATCAACGCTTGGTCATCTTTACGGATGTCGATGATGCGAGTCCGATGCAAAATTGGTATCATTACGTCTGGAATTATGCCGTAGAGACGCATTACTCGGTACACGATACCGCCGAAATGGTCTGTGATTATAATCGCGGAAATGCCTGGAACGACCTGTTTATTTTCAATCATTTTATTACAAACGCTTCCTTCGGAACAGGTTTGCCCTTAGAAGCTGAAACCGCTAATTCCAATCCTTTCTTTATCAATCGCGTCTTGGAATGTCAGGCAGTACATGATAAATTTCCTAACTTTATTACCGTCGATTTTTACGAAAAAGGCGATGCACTTCAAGTCGTCGATGTCTTAAATGGCGTAATCACCTCAACTTTATCTGTCCATGAAGAAACGGTGTATTGTTTCCCAAATCCTGCGAGTAATTTATTGACAATCAGTGGAATAGATGATATTTTTAGATATGAATTACATGATATTTCGGGGAAATTATGGCAAAGCGGCAGCAGCAACGGCACTATTCAATTGAATGAACTACCGGATAATATCTATTTCTTAAATGTACAGACAAATTCAGCGCAATATCATTTTAAAGTAGTAAAAATTAATCACTGATAATGCAAATACCCGCGTAGAGAAAATTCATGAATTTTCTCTACGCGGGTGCATATACCATCGCGGAATAGTTCGATTAAAATTATCATACCATTCCAAAATTTCTTCCGTTTGTTGTACCAAAATCTCTATCTGTTGCGCTCCATATGGTATCGCCCACGGGATGGCTCCGAGTTGATTGACGCCAATGTACAAAGCCATAAGTTTGAAAAAATCGTCGGGAATTTCGTTGTCAAAATATCCGTTTATCTGACCCGACGCAAACAAAGGACTTTCGGAAGCCGACCAGCTAATTCGATTAAATTCTTCCCACGGGGCACCAAAATCCAAGCGGTTGAAATCTATTACGGCTATGTTATTTTCAGGAGTTATGAGCATATTCCCGATGTGGTAATCACCATGATGAAAAGTCTGTGGTCTATCGTTGATTAAATGTCTGTACTTTTCGATGTAGGTCAGGATTTTGTCGGCGTTTTTGGAGGTTATTCCGCAATTTTTATACAGTTTTATCTTCGATTCTATTTTTTGATTATAATGTTCGCGCCATGATTTTTGATTTGGGGGGCAATTGATTTCGTGAATTTCCTTCAAGATAATGCCCGATTGTACGCCCAAGTCGTATTGTTTTTTTTTCGGAAAATTGCCTAATAATTTCCGCGCTTCCACTCCCTCAATCCATGAAAATAAGCGAAATGTATTTTTTTCGTCATTGCATATTCCGTCATCAATCAATTTCGATACGGGAATATTTTTGTGGTTCAATTCCCTCAATGCCGTGTAACATGCTTGCTCCTTCTCCAAGCTCAATGCATCCGATATTCTCAATAAAAATGGATGTCTGTTATTGGTTTCTATGTAATACTTTTCGTCATCGGACCATCCTTCGTTTATTTCTTTTATGATTTTCCATGTGTGTGAATTGGGAATGTCGTTGAAGGCGTTTTTCATCTATCTTCTTTTTATTTCATCAATGATTCGTACTTCCGGGAGGAGTGATTTTATCTCTTCAATATTTTCAATCTCATGGGCATCTACCAAAAAATGATGCAATTGCTTTAAGTTGACTATTTCATTTGGAATGGTCTTGAAATTATTACCATGAGTCCAGAGCGTTCCAACCATTTCCAAGCCCAACACTTCCATGGGGAATTCATCGAAGTTGTTTTTATCAATACTAATCATTGTCAAGTTTTTCAAATTTGATATGCTTTCTGGTAGGTCGCTTAGCTGATTTGACCCAAGGTGTAAATTCCAAAGCGACTCCAATTCGCCAAATTCTACCGGTAGTTCTTTGATTTTGCAGTAGCCGAAATTTATATTTCGCAGCTTTTTCAAACGCCCAATCGTACTTGGTATTTCTGATAACTGACTGGCATTTGCAATGATTGATTTCAAGTGAATACAGTTTTCAATTTCTGGCGGAATGCTTTTAATGTATGAGCCTGAAATATCCAAAACCCTTAGATTGACCAATTTACCGATTTCGGGTGGAAGTACCCTCGTTTTTAAATTTCTCAGTCTTAGTTTATAGACTTTTTCCGGATCTGCTAAGGCTTCAGATACCGAACGAGCTGTAATCATCGTATTCTTATTTACCTCATCTTTCAGTATATCAATGGCAATCTCATTTAGATAATTTGAAAGTTCTGCAAAGTTGGCGGTTTCCATTGAATCTAATGCAAAGTAATCGACATCAATATCCGTTCTTCGATGATTTGAAAATTTACGAATATATTTTTTCCCACCAATCTCTTTCTCAGTTTCCATATATCCCAGATACAAAAAATAAGGATTATAAAAATATCTATTACTATCAAAGTCTCCAATTTCAAAGCGGTCGAAAATTTTATCTAAGGCAGTGTTTTTATAATTAATGTTGTAAAATTCATTAGTGCCAATTTTTACTTCTATATTATTTGTATCTATGTCGAATTGAATATCAGGAATATGCATTCCTATATTGTCATCAAGCTGCCTTAGTACTCCGCTAAATTTGATTTTGATAGGAAGTACTTCCTGTTCGAGTAATGTTTGTATTTGCCCAACTTCAAGATGGCACTTAAAGCATCCGAAATTGAAAGAGAGTAAAATGATAAATAGTAGGTTGTATTTCATTTGTTGTTATTTATTTTTGCTTGGTTAAAAAAGAAGATTTCGCTTTAAAACTGTCAACTAAAATAAAAATAAGTCTAACTTTCTGTTCATCCAAGTAAAATTATATATTTTCCCACCTAAAATCTCAATTATACTGTAAACGGGGTAAATTTCGGAAAATGCTAATTCACGCAGAGTATGCAGAGGTCGCAGAGATTTTATAGTATTTCTCCGCGAACTCTGCGCGCTCTGCGTGAAATATAGATGTTAATATTTTCCGAAATTTATGGCGTTTACAGTATAACTATAAAGGTAGTCCTTTAGATGTAATGCTGATTCATGGCAACTTGCCTTGCATTTTAAAAATGCAAGGCAAGTTTGAGCATTACATTTATAGCACTACCCAATAAATATAATTCTGCAAGAAAGACTACCGCGAAAAGAAGCCGAGCGTGTACAAGGCGAATATCTTGCGCCAATGCGTTCACAAGTCATCAAAATTCTGGTGACATCGGGAGCGAAAGTGAAAGTAGGAGAGGGGCTTATCGTTCTTTCATCTATGAAAATGAAAAACACGATTTGTGCAGAAGAAGATGGATTGGTAGAGGAGATTTATGTGGCAGAAAATACAAATATTGAAGCAGGAACGGTGTTATTGAAGTTAAAAACGTAAGACGGACATTCCTGTCCGTGCTTTGGATGCGGACAAGAATGTCCGTGTTACGTTTAAAAACTCCCTTGCAAGCCAATCATAAAATTGCGCCCTGCTGCACTCACACCCGACGAAAAGGGGCGATAATGCTTATCCAAAATATTTTCCAGACCAAAAGTAAATCGGAATTGCTTGGTCAACTGATGCGAGGCGTAAAAGTTGAGCGTGTACCATGCGGGTGTACCCGTCGGGGTAGCTTTATCTAAATTGTCGGAAGAGGTATCGGAATATGTTGCAAGTGCTTTTTTGCCATTGAAACGAGAAATAAATTCAAGTCGCATTTTTTCTTTTTGATAATTCAGGCTCAATAAACCATACAGAGGTGGAATATGTGCCAGCGGACCACCATCCGAAATATTGTGCCCAAAGGTGTAATTAATGCTCCCTCTGAATTGCAAATCGTCCCGCAAGTTCGCCAATAAAGTCGCGGAGGTGCCATAAATAAAGGCTTCTCCGGCGTTGATATTCGTTTGAATGGTATCGAAAGCACCATCGTAATAAATGGTTAATTCGCCGGTTTCCAGAGAGTCGCGACGTTGGACGATGGCATCAAAGAGATAGGTATAAAAATACGTCCCACTCAGTCGAACTTTATTATTAAAATTCTTGGCGAGCGAGAGTTCGGCATTGAGCGATTTTTCGGCGGTGACGCCTTCAGGGTCAGAAGTCGGGAGGGTGACAAAGCCATTTTTTGAGCGAATTTTTCCCACATCATCCACATTAGGTGCGCGAAAAGCATTAGAAGCTACGGTGTGTAAATGATAGCCTTTGCCCATATCCCAAGCCATACCGACACTACCGGTAAACGCAGGGGTGCTAAGTGAAATTCTGCCGTCTTGATAAGGCGCGCGAATGAAAGTCGTATCGACGAAACGCGAAGACAAGGTAATATGCGAATACCGTACACCGCCCATCAGGTTTAAGCCCTTATGAATATTGGCGTTGAGGTTGGTATAAATAGCGAAACCTGTCATGCTACTTCCACCATCGGGGTAGCGAGTAGGTAGGCGATTGTCAAATTCACCCGTAGAAAGGTCTTCGCGTAAGGCGGTAGAATTGACTTTATTATAAGTAAATTCGCCACCATAAAGCACTTTCATACCGGGAAAAATCTGCTTATTCAAATCAGCATTGAAGGAGTAAATATGGACATCTTCGTAGCGATAATTTTTCCAGATATTATCAAAATTACGCGTGATTCTGTCTTCGTCTATTTTTTGAAAAGCTGCTATCAATCGCGCTTCATCGAAAATATTATTTGTACTGCGAATGTCGGTAGAAAGAGCAGCCAACAAGCGCGATTGCGGACCATAATCCCACTCCGAAAATTTAAAACTAAAAAAAGGCGGTTCTTCCGTCAAATTGCCTTCGGTGAGTTGGTCGTAACGGGGTACATCCGTTGTGGTGGAGTATTGGAGGTTGAGCATGAGGTCAATATCTTTATGTACTTTAAAACGTGTTTTTTGCGTGACATCCAATCGCCCGTATGCTGTTCCGATTTGTCGAAATGGGTTATCGTTAGTTAAAATGGTATCGCTATCATTGATTTGTGCAACGTATAATGGAAGCTCTCCATAACCTTCGGGATGATTGCGGTTCTTTACTTTTCCGGCTACTAAATTATCAAAATCCGAGTAAGAAACACTCAATAGCGTTGCCCATTTTTCATTACCATAATTAACATCTGCATGTACCGTTTTTTCCAAATTGGCAGATGCAAAGCGAGTCATCGTATTGACTTCCCATTGCTTGTCGCCTTCGGCGTGATATTTTGGCATTTTGGTGTAAAAGTGCATCACACCACCCAGCGCATCACTTCCGTAAATGATAGAAGCCGGTCCATATACAATCTCTGTGCGGTCAAGTGTTGCATTGTCTATACTAATCACATTTTGAAGGTGTCCGGCGCGATAAATGGCATTATTCATACGTACACCATCCAGCACAATCAATATTTTATTGGCTTCAAAACCACGTATAATCGGACTACCGCCTCCCATCTGGCTTTTCTGCACAAATACGCTACCTGTATTCGCCAACATATCCGCCGAAGTTTGCGGATTGCTAAATTGGACTTCCTTGCTGTCAATGACTTCCACGACGGGCGGAATATCGTCGGAGCGTTCCATGTGCTTACTCACTCCATATACGATTGCCTCACCCAAAGTAGTAACAGAAGATTTCAGATGAATACGATTGCCTCGCTTACGAATATCTTTGACAGACATCTTGATTTCATCAAAAGAAAGGAAGTTGAAAAACAAGGTGTCGGAAGAAGCAATACCGCTAATATCTGCTTGCCCTTTTTCGTTAGTAAATGCCGTAAAACTTCTGGAAATATTATAGATATTGACGCCGGGAAGCGGGTCATTGACATCTGCATCCAAAACTGTCACTATATTCTCATCGAAGGGTATCACAGGGTCATTAGCATACACAAACGCATATACTGATACCATCGCCACAAGCAGACTTAATTCTTTGATAAACAATTGCTTATTGATTTTAGATTTAGATGATTTTTGATTTTTGACTGGCTGGAATCATAAATTCTCAGTGAGAAAAGAACACTGTTTTTTATTGCTTTTAAACAAACAAATACCAATCATATAATGGTCGAATTATTGCGTCAATCAAAAATCAAAAATCGAAAATCAAAAATGATTAAATCAAAAACTTTTTGGAAGTTGAATCCTAAATGTTGTTCCTTTATTGAGTGCTGATTCTTTTACAAAAATCCTGCCAGAGTGGTAATTTTCGACAATGCGTTTGGTGAGTGAAAGTCCTAAGCCCCAGCCGCGTTTTTTGGTGGTATATCCGGGCTGGAAAACGGTTCTCAATTTGCCGGGAGGAATCCCTTTTCCTGTATCAGAAATATCAATATAAGTGTATTTTTCATCCTCGAATACTTCCCCGCTAATTTTGCCTGTTCCATCTAGTGCATCTAGTGCATTTTTTAATAAATTCTCTAAAACCCAATCAAAAAGTGGCGGGTTGATGTGGGCTTGCAGCGGTGCTTGAGCAGTATCAGGATAATCAAATTCGACATTTTTTGGTGCGCGGCGTTTCATGTATTTAAAGGTGCTTTCGAGGGTTTCATAAATATTGACGGGTTCGAGCGTAGGCTTCGAGCCAATCTTTGAAAAACGCTCTGCGATGAGTTCGAGCCTTCCAACATCTTTCCGAAATTCTTTAAGGATACTTTGTTGATATTCATTGCCTTCAGCGGCTATTTTGAGGTGTTCGTGCCATGCGACCATTGAGCTGATAGGCGTGCCGAGTTGGTGTGCAGTTTCCTTTGACATACCTACCCACACTTGGTTTTGCTCTGCGCGTCGTGCGGAGCTAAATGCCCAATATCCGACCAAGAGAAACAAGGCAATTAAGGCAAGTTGGATGAAAGGAAAATATTGCAGCAGCGTCAGTAAGCGCGTATTTTTATAATATAAATAATTGACGACACCATAGTTTTCAATCCTTATCGGTTCATTGGCTTGCTTCATTATTGCGAGTTCTTTCTGAAGATAAGCATCGGTGCGTTCGCGATTAGCAGGAAGGTTGGTGTCAAATTGGATATTGCCAAGTTCATCGGTGAGGATGGCGGGAATAGTCTTATTACCAATGATGATACTAGACACAAAAGTTAAACCTTTGGGTTCGTTGAGTATATTTGAGGCATTGATGGCATCTGCCCAGAGCTTGACTTTGGCGCGCTCCTCCTCCGCAATTTGTCGTGCAATCTGATTGGTATAAACCAATGAAATCAAGACAATCGTCAAGCCTGCCAAAGCCAACATTAATTTCCAACGTGATTTTTTTTGATAAATGTCCATGACGTGTGGACGTGTGTATGTGCTGATGTGCTGATGTATTGATGTGCCGATGTGCTGACGTACTGACGTATTTTTGCGTTTGTACTACTTGTATTATATTTTTTATAAAAACAATAAAATCTAAATACTGCAACACAATAACACAATAACACATCAACACGTTAACACATCAGCACATCAGCACGTCAGCACGTCAGCACATCAGCACGTCAGTTTTCATCCTGCAATTCGGTGGGTTCATAGAGGGCTTCTACGGCGAGTTCGCGGCTCACTTCGCGGCGGATTTGCTCGTATTTTTGCCCCAATCCTGAATCCAAGACACGGTTGTAATTTCTTTTTCCGTATTTAAAATCGTACTCGTCCAATGTACCGAATACGTGTGTGTAAATGTTGATAAAGCCTTTCTTTTTGGCTTTGAGGGGTTTGCGTTCGGGGTTGAATCGTTTGAATTTATTCATCAGCGTTTGTCCGCCATTCACTTTGATGAGGTAGTCCATTTTGTGGTCAACGGTGTGCCTGCCAGAGAAGGTCATATTCGTGGCATTACTTTGAATAAACATCGTGGGGATATAAAACGTATTATTTTTTAGGGCAAATTGATTTTTTGTATTTGAAAATTTTATTCTTCGTAAATCTTGTAATTTGATGTATTTAGAAAAATCTTCCAGCATTTTAAAACCCACCAATTCACCATTTGTCAATTCTACATCAGAAAGTACCGTTAATTTATCACTCAAAAATTCTCCTGCTTCGTCCCACTTTGCGTCAATTTTAATTTTCGCATCAAGTGTACCGCGTATATTTTTATCTGTCAAATAATCTTGTCCAAAATTTTCTGCTTGTTTGAAAAATACTCTTGCGTCAATATCTTCACAGTAAATCATGGTCGTGAGGTCGGGGGCTTCGTCAAAAGTAACGTCGCCGCGTAGTGTAAAATTGCCTTCCATTGCATCCACTTTTACATTACGGATTTTGAGTTGACTATCTGCGAAGATGAGTTGCCCGGTCAGGTTTTCGGCTTCGATTTTCCGGTAATTCACCTCATCAATATTCGCTTCAAATGTACCATCTAATAGTGCGAAAAAATCCTCATTTTGCTCAACTTCATTCTGCTTTAAAGAATCATAGGCTGCTTCCGGCACATCGCCTTCCTCAATATCCAAGGAAGCCATCTCAATCAATTGGTCAATATCCAATGATTTTCCGTTTAATATCGCATTAAATTCGAGTTGCGCTTTTTTTGTATTTAGTGAATCTTTAAAGAAAACGGGAATGAGATTCTCAAAATCTCCTGTGATTGTGAGCTCAGTACCGGGACCCTTAATGTTCACATCTTTTACGGAGAGTTTGTTGTTGTGCATACTCAATTCACCCGCTTCAAATGTGACAGACTTTCCGTTCATTTCCAATTCAAAATCGTTGAAATTCATCACAGACTTTGCATCCACGCGACCTATGGCATAAGGGTCAATCATATCCCGATATTTTCCCGAAACAGCAAACTCTTTCACTTCAAAAAGTCCGCTACCATCTTCGATAATCGGTAAATTGAATAAGTCGTGAACAGCATCCATAGAAATATTACCCTTGAAATCAAAATCAATATCCGGGTCGTCGAGATTGATGGCTTTGATATTCATTTCAATAGGTTCACCGCGTAATTTTGCCGTAAAGTCGGGCATACTGAAAGCACCGTTTTGGGGTTTACTGCCGCCATTATCAAAGACGGCATTGAATGAGGCATCTTTCAATGCATAATCCAAGCGTGGCGAGGTGATTTTTCCATCGTCCAGACCAAATTCGATATTCGTCCACGGGGTATTGAGCGCGTCGTATCTGCCTTTGACAAATGATTTAAAAAAGAACCTTCCCGTACTCTCAAAATCACCAAATGGTTTTCCGTACTGCACAGGCAAAATTCCTAAGACCGAACTCAAACTACAATCTTCTCCTTTGATAGTCAGGTCATAATCCGTAGCGTTTTCTTTTGATTCAATCGTACCATCTACGATAAATGTATTGGCATTATCCACTTCGAGTACCATGTCGCGGAGTTGGTAAATACCATTTTTGAGGTCGGTATCCATCTTGCCTGCATAGTCGAGTTCTTTGCCGGTGAGGTATCTTTCGCCTTCTATTTCGATGTAGTTCGAGAAGACTTTACTTTTGCAATTTAATACGAATTTATCATTAGAAAATTCACCTGAAATATCCGCATTTTTGATGTCCATGACGACTTCCTGCTTGGTGATTTCATCAATATAAATCAGTTCGATATTATTGAGTGTGGCGCGTTCCAATGCCAAATCAAATTCGGCATTACTGCTGCCCGTTTCTCCCGTATCTTTGAATATATCGTAGCTTGCCCTGCCTTGTTTATCAATCAATACATTCATTGAAGCATCATTGACATCAATCGAATTTATCTTATATTTTCCACTCAATAAACTCATCGAAGCAAAGCGTAACGAAAGGTCATTTGCCTGTAAAAGCGTACCACTATTCGAGTGACCACCTTTCATTTTGACCCCTTCGAGTGTGACACCCGCTTCGGGAAAATATTTGATTAATGATAAATCGACATTTTCGATACGAAGGTCATTTTTGAGGCTTTTATTGAGTTCGCGCACGAAGAGTTCGCCGACTTGGTCTTCAAAGAACGCAGCAATGACGACCATAGCCAATAATATCGTACCAATGAGGATGCCGAAGAAAGATAGAATTTTGCGAAGCATGATTGATTTTTATGCGAATTTAATACAAAAGTTTAAGTTTAAGATGAAGTTTAAGTTTAATTTAAGATGATGGCATGGAGCTAATTCTTAGATTTCCTTCCTTTCACCACTACATTTCCAATCAAAGCCACTACGATAATCAAAATTCCGAGTAAAGCTACCCACGATTGTTGTTCTCCGAAAATTATCCACGCAAATAATATCGTAAAAACCACTTCTGCGTATTTGAACGGTACAATCAAATTTGTTTCCGCGGCTTGCATGGCTTTGGTCATCAAGACTTGTGCTATGTAACCAAGTAAACCCATACTCAATAACATAATCCACTCTATACCAATAGGTTGTTGCCAATAAAACAAACAAATTATCCCGCTAATAATTGTACAAACCGTTAGGAAATAATTGACAACTACGACGGGATGTTCCGAGTTACCGATTTTGCGAATAATTGCATAGACGACTCCACTAAAAAATGCTGAAGTCAAGATAATCACCAAACCAATCACCGACAAACGACTATCAAAACCTTTCAACAAAACCACTCCTGTAAAAGCTGCTGCCAAGAATAACCATTGCAGTTTTTTTACCTTTTCACCCAAAAAAATCACCGCCAATCCTGCTGCGAAAAAAGGAGATAAATATCGCAAAGCCGCTGCCGTGCCGAGCGGCATTATCCGAATAGCTTGATAGTACAAAACCATTGAAGTGAGTCCCGTCAATGCTCTTACCATTAGTATTTTGGGATTATTGCCGAGTATCGGGATGCCTTGCCTTGTGAGTACAAACATCGCGCATACCACCGTTCCGATAGACCGAAAAAATACGATTTCAAAAGGAGGCAAATGATTGACCGAGAGGGTAATCATATTCATCACCGTGAAGCAAAGCGCAGCAATGAGCATAAAAATGATAGGCTGTAAATGGTCAGTCATGGGGCAAAGATAGGCGAAACTTTGGTGAATTGCTTATTGTTATAGTATTGAATTATCAAGGGAAAAGCCGTACATTTGTGGCATCATTTTACAAGAAAAAACAATTATTATGAGTGCAATTCAGACGATAGCAAAGCAAGAAACCCAAACAGCCGTGCGGGTCAAATCCGTCCGGATTGAAAAGTTATTTGAGATTTTTGATTATGATATTGAGTATGCACAAGGGGAGAATGTATTGATTATTACCGGACCGAATGGGTTTGGGAAGACGACGATTTTGAATGTTTTATATAGTTTGTTTGAATCTGAATGGGAGTATGATTATTATCCTGATTACCCGGGTTATCCACATCCATTCGAAGATTTTTTAAATCCACCTTTTTATTTTTTAGAAAAACTTATATTCGATAAGATTTCAATCTCGCTAAGCGATAACACTACAATTTCAGTAGAAAAGGTAACGGGAAAACCTTGTTTGTCATTTGAGTTTTATGACAGTAACGGAAAATTAATTGATGCTACACCTACTATAAAAAACGGGAATTATAACTTCTCAAATAGAGAACGTGACATTGCAACTTGTATTAATGTTTATCTTGTAAAAGAGCAGCGTTTACAGACAAAAATAATCACTCATAATTTTCAGACTGATAATGATCCTGAATATATAGAGAAAGTCGAAGAAAGTATTGAGTTCCATTCAGAAAAATTGCGTAAGATTTTGAACGATTTTATAAGCCAATACAACAATGAATCACAAAGTCTTGACAATAGCTATCCTACTCGCCTAATTTCCGAAAAAAGAAAAATCACAAAAGAAGAGTACAATAAGCGATTTACGAATTTACAAGAAAAACAAAACAAACTTATTAAATATGGTTTATATGAAAAACAATCTAGCCTTGAATATAGTGAAGATGATGCCAAAGCCTTATTAGTTTATCTTAATGATTTAGAAAAAAAGCTATCCGTATTCGATGAATTATTAGAAAAACTTGACCTGTTTACAGAGATTTTAAATGAACGTCGTTTTACATTTAAATTCATAAAAATAAACAGCGAAAAAGGATTTTACTTTGAAACTTCAAAAGGTAAAAACCTAAAAATGAGCGAATTATCATCGGGTGAACGACATCAAGTCATTTTATTATATGAATTAATATTTAACACAACTCCAAATACATTAGTACTCATTGATGAACCGGAAATTTCTTTGCACATCACTTGGCAAAAGGAATTTGTAAGAGATTTACACAGAATTATAAAAATTCAAAATTTCCAAGTCATGATAGCTACTCATGCACCTGCGATAGTGAATGACAGATGGGATTTAGTGTATAGTTTAGCAAAAACCATTTGATGATACCTAAAAATATTACTTACCAACAGAAGCTCAATCAATTACGGTTCGATACTGAACACCCTAAAAATCAAGGAATTAACTTTGTATTAGTAGAAGGAGACAGTGACATCCGCCTATTCAGAAAGTTATTTGATTTGGATAAATGCAAAGTCGAATACATCCCTGGCGGCAAGCCGAAAGTAGAAGAATGTGTCCTAACATTATTGGAAGAATACACACAAATTATCGGTGTTTTAGATGCAGATTTTAGTCATTTAGACGAATCAAATGCGAAGAAAGCAAATATTTTCCTGACAGATTTTCACGATATTGAAATGACGATGTTGGCGCAAGATGAAGTGCTTCACGCTATTTTATTTGAATATACAGACATTCACAAAAACAACCATTATACATTCTGCGATAATATTTTGGAAACTATTCAGCAAATCAGCTATTTAAAATGGCTCAATGACCGCGAAAATCTCAAATTAATTTTCAAAAAAGTAGGTTTTCAAGACTTGATTTCGATTTCCAATTTTCATTTTAATTTCAATGAATACTTATCGCGAGTTTTAGTTAAATCTGATAATGCAGTCATCAAAGATAAAATCCTTATTTTGGAAAAAATTGATGAATTAACCCAATTAAATCCCGACTTTTTCCAACTCACCAACGGGCATGATGCCATCCAAGTATTCACTAAATATTTCAGAAATAAAGGTCATAAAGGGCTGAAGGATAGCCACCTTGCAAGTACCTTTAGAATAGTATTTACAAACGCTCATTTTCGAGAAACTAAGCTATACACAGCATTAGAAAAATGGGCAAATGAAAACAACACACAACTATTTACAACATAAAAATTGAGAACGAAAAATGTCAGTAGAAAACCTATCCATCCAACAAACCAACTTCCAACTCAAAGGACAAACTAAATTTTACAGAGGAAAAGTACGTGATGTATATTCCGTTGGTGAGCATTTAGTTATGGTAGCGAGTGACCGCATCTCTGCCTTTGACCATGTATTGCCGCGACCTATTCCGTATAAAGGTCAGGTATTGAACCAAATCGCTGCCAAGTTTCTCGAAGCGACGAAGGACATTGTACCCAATTGGGTGCTATCCGTTCCCGACCCGAATGTGGCGATAGGCTTCAATTGCGAACCTTTTATGGTAGAAATGGTCATACGCGGCTACCTCACAGGACATGCGTGGCGCACGTACAAGTCCGGCAAGCGTGTGTTATGTGGCGTACCATTACCGGAAGGCATGAACGAAAATGATCGCTTTCCCGAACCCATCATTACGCCCAGCACAAAGGCGATGGAAGGACACGACGAAGACATCACGCGAGAGGAAATTCTCGCACAAGGCATTGTAAGTGAGGCAGATTACATACAATTAGAAAATTTCACGCGAGGCTTATTCAAGCGCGGTACAGAGATGGCTGCCGAGCGCGGTTTGATACTTGTAGATACCAAGTACGAGTTCGGAAAAGTAGGCGATAAAATTTATCTGATAGACGAGGTACATACGCCCGATAGTTCGCGATATTTCTACTTGGACGGCTACGAAGCGCGACAAGCAGCAGGGGAGAAGCAGAAGCAATTGTCCAAAGAATTTGTGCGCGAATGGCTGATGGAAAACGGCTTTCAAGGCAAAGAAGGACAAACCATGCCCATCATGCCCGATGATTTTGTCAATAGCGTGACTGACCGTTATATTGAATTATACGAA
>CALHBW010000169.1 GCA_937930625.1 uncultured Saprospiraceae bacterium
CTTTTTGACGTGAGGGATTTTGTGCTTAGTTTTTACTTTGAAAGCGTGATTTTATCGGGATAAATGAATGATTTTAAAGTGAAAAATAAGCGCAAAAGCCACCGTCAAAATGTTAAATTCTTAGCCTAAAAGAGTATAAATCAAAAATCACTTACTTCCTGCACCATTAATAGCATTATTGTGATTGATGGTGCGTCGGGCTTTATCCATGACTGCGGTGGCACCTGCCATACCGAGTTGAGATTCGACCATATCGCCGTTGCTGTCGAGATACACAAGCGTCGGGAAGCCCATCACGCCGAATTGAGACGCCAACATAGGACCTTCGCCTTTTTCGGCATCTACCTTTACATTGATAAAGTTTTCATTGAACAAAACGCCTACTTGTTCCAATTGAAATACATCTTTTTCCATCCATTTGCAAGGCGCGCACCAAGTCGTGTAGAAGTCAATAAAGATAGGCTTATTCTCTGCTTTTGCCTTCTTCAGAATACTGGCAAATGAAGCACCTTCTTTAAAATGAATGCCTTTTTTAGCCACTTTTGTGGTTTTAGGCTTTTTCGTTGTTTTTTTGGCTGTTCTTCGATTGCAACTACCCAATACTAAACCTGAAAGTAGTAACAATAATAAGACTTTTTTCATGCTGTTTGATTCGTTATTTATTGATTCGTTATTCGTTTACTCATTATTCGTTGAGTATTTGCAAAGCAAAATACGAATCACGAAATTAACGAATCAAGAATCAATCCAATTAAAGACTTTTTGAGATTCAACGGCAAATAGAGCCATTTTGTTATAAATAAAGAAAAACCTTGCCAAAAAATGGCAATGAAAATTAGAAATGAAAATGAAAATGAAAAAATTCAATGAAAATAAAAATAGGAATGAAAATTTCAATTTGGCGAAGACATTGAAATTTCATTCTAATTTTCATTGCCATTTTTATTTTCATTTCTAATCAACGTTTACCAAATTTATACGCTGCGGTGAATTGTAGATAAATATTCCGAATAACGTCCTCTGCCAAAGGATAGGTATCTTTGAAAATGGAACGTAAGCCGGATGTCAGTCGCAATTCATAATTCATCCCAAAATTGGTGCGATAACGTATGCCGCCAATCATGCCATAGTCGAGGGTATTGATATGCTGACTTTCGTCGAATAGCTCATTTTCAACGGGTAGCGTACCTACACCTATCGTGACGTCGCCCGTAGAGGTTCCCGAAATATCGCCTTCCAACAGATAGCTGAAATAAGGTCCGAATGTCACCCCGAATCGTTCTGTGAAATACAAGTGTCCGAGTATTGGCATCTCTATGTAGCGATTGTCAAACTGACCATCTACAAATCCCTCAAATTCAGCGACTATCCACACCATCGTATCTGTACCGGGCGGGTGAAAAAGGTAGTCGTATTCATCGACCTGCGCAGGTGTGCTAAAGGTCGATTTTTTTTGTGTGTAATATACTTCGAGTCCTAAGTGAAATTTGTCATTTAACTCATATTCGGCGAGTACACCTGCGATAGTTCCCAAGCCGAGTTTGCCCGTAGCTCCTTCGTCTCTTGGTCCGATGGGTGTTCCTGTAGTCAATCCCAATTTGATGCCCGTCGAGAGTTGGGCTTGGGCTACATTTAGGGATAATAAAAATAGGATTAGTATCGACGTGCTGATGTATCGACGTGCTGACGTGCTGATGTGCTGATGTGCTGATGTATTGACGTGCTGACGTGTTGATGTGTTGGTGTGTGAGGGTTTTTGAATGTTGAAGAATTGCTTTATTTGTAAAAAAATCATATTGTAAATTTATAGATAAATTGCCACATCAGCACTGCTCAATATTCTGTTTCACGCAGAGAACGCGGAGTTCGCAGAGAGTTGATTATCATATTTTTGCGACTTTACCTTTTTCATTTAATTAAATAAGACGCAGTTGAGTGAGCATTCTCAATAAATTGCCACATCAGTACGTCAGCACGTCAATACATCAGCACGTCAGCACGTCGATACATCAGCACGTCAGCACGTCGATACATCAGCACGTTATTGAATTAAAAACTTTCCACTGCTTAGGTCTTGTCCGGCTTCATTTTTTAGTAAAAAATAATATGTGCCGGATTGCCAATGAGCGACATTCAATGGATAGCTGTCTGTTTCAATTTGTAATGTTGTGACTTGTCTGCCTATCGCATCATAAATGAGCAGTCGGGCGTTGGGAAGGATTTTGTCGAGCTCAAAACGGAGGAAATCATCTGCGGGATTTGGGATGGTGCTGACTTTGATTTCTTGTGTGAGGACATCTGTGATGCCTACGATAGTATCCACGAGTTTGACTTCATCGACAAAAAGACGGCTGCCGATTTGTCCCATATATTCAAAACCTGCTGCGCTACTCGTAAAGGCGATTTCGATACTATCGGGTTGAGTATCGGGAATATAATAATCCAATTCGAGGTCAAACAAGGTATATTCACTCGTGGTTTCTGTTTGGCGAACTTCTGCATACGCAATGGTATCTTGTTGCTGGGTTGTAGGATTCCACTTGCGGAGAATGGTGTAAATGCCCATTGAATCGCCGTTGACAGGAAAGTATTTATAGTAAAACTGCAGACTGGAAGGTGTGCCTTCGTAGGGGACACCAAATTTGGCACTATTCGCAGGGTCAATAATATTAATTTCAAAATCTCCTGTCCACAATGCGCCTGCGGTGAAGGTGAAAAAAATACTGGCAGATTCCATCTTCGCCGCATAATCCCCGGAATAAGCATCCGTCACCTTTTCAACGGGATTTACAGGCGCACCTCCGGCAAAATCAACGGCAGGATTGGCAGTTTTCCATGGAAAATCGGGCTCTTCATAAAGCCCTGAATCAGAGCTTGTCCAATCTTCTATACCGAGATTGGAGAGGGTGTCTTGGGAATAGCCATAACAAAACAAACAGACCCAAAAGCCTGTCAAAAGCACTTTATTCATCATCACATTAAATGGTTTTCGGCGAAATTGAAAGAGAAGATTAATTCCTATTCTTTCTTTTTTAAAAACATAAACAAATGTACAATGTTTGTTATAGAAATAATCAAACCTGTAATCATTTTTTAAAATAAAATGTATAACTTTATAATGTTGATAGTGCATGGTTCATAGTGCATGGTTCATAGTATTTTTTGTTTTACAAAAAAATAATCGTTTACAACTATCACTATGAACTATGAACTATCGACTATCGACTATCGACTATGAACTATGAACTATCAACTATCAACTAAATCATTTATCAAATTTTTATACACATGAAATTAAACACTATTTACACTATTTTCTATTCCCTTCTGGCATTTTCTTTAATTGGTTTGTTTTCGGGCTATTCTTTTGGTCCTGCGGCTACGGTGGG
>CALHBW010000170.1 GCA_937930625.1 uncultured Saprospiraceae bacterium
AGTAATTGCCCATGCAAAGCGCAAGGGTTCGCCCAATGAACCGAGTGAGACGCGGATAAGTCCGCCTTTGACTTCGCCTGCGGGCTGACCGATATTGTCCACTTCTTGTTGGAAAGAGTAGGAAACTTTGATGACTTCTGCTTCTTTGCCATCCACTCTGAAGATGGCTTTGATGACGGCAGCAGCACCGGATTTTGACTTGGTTTTGGGGGCGGGTTGGTCATTTTTTTTAGGTGGTGGCGTGTCGTCTGTTTTAGGTTTAGATTCATTTTGGTGTTGCTGACTGACGGTAGCGACTTCAGCTTGCAATTCCTGATTGCCCGCTTCTTCTAAGGCGTTCATTACCTGCGATTGTTCCTGTACTTCGCCTGCCAATGCAGGGTCAGCAGCCATTTGTGATTCAAATGACTCTGCCGCAGGTGCATCCATTCTGCCTTTGATATAATCGTCGATATTTACTTGTACGTCAGACATTTACTTAATGCTATAATGCTTAAATGAGGTAATGCTACAATTTAATGAGTGAATTATTTAATGTAAAATGTAAAATAATAAATTTAAAATGTAAAAGTTGTAGGACGCGGAGTTAACGTGTTTCTTTCGTATTTACTTGATTTTTTTACAAAAAAAATGAAAATGTTTGGTACACGTACTGTTGGCACTTTTACATTTTATATTTATTATTTTACATTTTACATTTCAAAAATATCTATTGTATTCAGGGTGCGCTATGAGTTTATTTCTAAGGTATTTTCTGCATCTGTTGGCTCTTACTCTTACACTGACTTCATCCAAACCAAAATGCAGGGCAGTTTCTTTGATGTTGTGACTTTGCAGGTCATAATACTCCAAAAATTCGCTTTGTTCGGGCTTGAGCATTTCCATGCACTCGCGTAGTATGCGGGTGCGATGCTCGGCGTCATCATCAAAGCTATCTTCGGGGTCGGTGGAAGTATCTAGACTGCCTCCGTATTCTTTATTTTTTTCGGCGGTTCGTTTGCGTTTTTCGAGTTCTTTGAGCCACATGTTTCGGAGGATACCAAAGGCAAATCCTTCGAGTGTGGTGATTTTTGAGGTGTCTTTTTTGAGTTTTTCGTATAGTTTAATAATCACTTCTTGGGTGAAATCATGTACGTCATTTTCATCGCCACTATTTTTGAGGATGTGGTTGCGAATTTTTGGGTAGAGTTTGTCGTAAAGACGTTTTTGTGCTTTACGGTTTCTCCTTTTTAATTGTCCGATAAAAAAGAAGTCCTGTTTTTTGAGTTGCTCTTCTATGGTTTTGTTTTTGTCGAGCATTTCAAGGATGCTTTCATCCTCAAAATTAAAGGTGGTAATGACCACGACATCACCGGGTAAGGTGTAGGCATACAATTCCTGTTCAAACTCCTTGAGTTTGTCTCCTCGCAATTTGCCAATGAGATACTGCTCTATCATTTCTTACGGTGGACAGCGGACGGTGAAACGGTAAACGGGATAAAACCGCAATCGAAAACTCGTCAACTTGCAACTCGTTATTTGGTATTTTTCAATCCCTGAATAACGGTTGACAGATAAAGCGTAACATCCATGTCGGGGTCAAAGTTGTGTTCTTTGACCTGTTTTGTGAGGAAAACAACTGCTCTGCGAAAGTATTCCCTCGCCTGCGACTCGCTATTGCCCTGTTCTATGAGTTGATTGGCAATGGTGTAGTAAGCAAGGTGATAAACCTGTTTGACTCCTTCTTGTGGAGTGTCGCGTAGTGTTTGCAGTACGTTCAATATTTATTGTTTGTTATTAAATACGGATTTCCGAATGGATGTTAACAGTCGTGAAGGTATTTATTTTTAGTGAAAACGAAAAGTTAATGAAAATATCAATTCCAATGAAAATGAAAATTCCAATGAAAATATCAATTCCAATGAAAATGAAAATATCAATGAAAATGAAAATATCAATGAAAATAACAATTCCAATGAAAATGAAAATATCAATGAAAATAACAATTCCAATGAAAATGAAAATATCAATGAAAATAACAATTCCAATGAAAATGAAAATATCAATGAAAATTGTTAATGGGCTTATCAACATTCGATATCTAAGCTTTTAATTAGCGAGAATACAGGGCGGTGGATGAAGTAAGTTTGAGGCAAGGCAAAATTGGTGAATGTTTTTTGGTGGGGAGAACGAAGCGGTATTGCCCGAACATGATGCCAATGCTGTGATGCCGAGCTTTTTCAGAAAAGCTTAGACGCAAGGGTTTTTCCATAAAAAAGAAAAAAATCACGTCTGTATCGCATTTTCATTTTCATTGGAATTTTCATTTTGGAGGTGTTTGATTAAATTATGGGATAGTCGGCAGACGAAGGTTTTTATAAAAATTGGTGGTTTGACTACTCAAATAGGCTCTATTTATAACCGAATTCGTCTGACGACACCGGAACGTGTGTATCGCATTTTCATTTTCATTTTCATTTTCATTGGAATTTTCATTTTCATTTCCCAATTTTTATCCTACATACAATACCAATCCTTTTAAATAGCTCACTTCGGGATGAAAGATATTGACCGGATGGCAGGGGGCTTGCGTGAGTTCGTGCAAGATGCGTACGGGGCGTCCGGCTTCGAGTGCTGCTGCCAAAATGGTATTGCGAAAGAGTGCCGTATCGACCACCTGCGAACAGGAAAAAGTGAATAAAATACCACCTTTGGCAATGCGTTTTAAGCCGGCTGCATTGAGGCGTTTGTAGCCTTGAACGGCATTGTGTCGGGCGCGAACATTCTTTGCGAAAGCAGGCGGGTCGAGTACTATGACTTCGTATTCTGCGGGTGGTTCTTTGAGGAATTTAAGGACGTCATCCGCATACGCAACATGTTCACTTTCAATACTTTCCAATAAGTTTACATTGCGTTCTGTAAGCTCGATTGCCCGTTTTGAAGCATCTACCGAATGTACCATTTTCGCACCTGCACGCAAGGCGTACATCGAAAATCCACCCGAATAACAAAAGGCATTCAGCACTGTTTTTCCTTTGGTGTAATGTGCCAATAGATGTCGATTTTCGCGTTGGTCAAGAAAAAAGCCTGTTTTTTGTCCTGTTTCCCAATTGACATAAAAGCGATGTCCGTACTCTGAAATGAGTGTTTCTGTTGGTATATTTTTTCCTGCCAAATAGCCATTTTCGATACCTTGTGCGTACTCTCGCGGGAGTGTTTCGGCACTTTTATCATACACTCCGAGTAGTTTTTTGCCGTATATTTTTTGGAGCGCAGCACAGATTTCATGTCTTGCCAAGTGCATTCCGATAGAATGTGCCTGCAAAACCACCACACCTGCGTAATAATCCAAAATTAATCCGGGTAAGCCGTCTCCTTCTGCGTGTATGAGACGATAGGCATTGGTATCGGAATTATCTGTGAGATGGAGTGCTTGACGTATTTCGTAAGCCTCACGTATTTTTTTTATCCAAAAATCGGTATCGCCAGATGTTTTTTCAAAAGAAAAAATACGTACCGCAATACTGCCGTCATGGTAATGTCCCGTAGCAAGGTATTCATCTTCAGCGTTATACACTTCGACTGTATCGCCGTTTTGTACTTCACCTTCTATCCGATAAATCGCTCCCGAAAACACCCAACAATGGCGTCGCCTCACCGGAGCATCCTTTCTCCGCTTTAGAATAATTTTTGACATTTTCGTTAATTCGTTATTCGTGTATTCGTTATTCGTGCGTGCGAAGGTACAAATAATAGGGTGAACGAGTAACGAGTAACGAATACACGAATAACGAATCACAATATCTGAAAGGTCATAAAAAATGTGCCGCCACTTAGGTTGATGCTATTGCCGGAGGTGTCGTAGAGTTTGCAATTGAATGTACCATCTACCTTGTTTTGGTGCATGCCATCTATGGTGAATGGTTCGCTTTTGGTGACATTAAATGTGCTGCCCGATTGTGAACCGTTGCGAGTTGACCATGTTTTGAGGTCGTCATCTGTCCAACGAATTTCTATGCCGGGCGTTTCGGCATTGGCGGGGTCATTATCCATGTAAGGATGTGTATCGGCATCAAAAATGGAATCGAAATTATTGAGGCTATCCAATGCCCATTCGCGTTCTGTGAATACATTCTGTCCGAAAAACATAGTCACTCGTTCATTGGTTTCTGTATCCAATCCGCCGAGAAATTGTGCCAAATCAGCATCTTGACTCAAACTCGCGCCCGGTCCTATGGTGTAGCTGATAAGCGTTCCTGTAGAATCGAAATTCTCTGAATTTTCAGCCTCAAAACCAATGTTGTAAGCATTAGTGGAATAGGTAAGATTTTTTTCTGTGCCGTCAAAGTTGGCAATAAAGAACTCGTCGCGGCTTGCGGGGCTTGTGTCTTCATCGTCTTTGCAGCCGGTTGATAATAAAATAATTGCGAATAAAAATAATAATAATTTGTGCATATTGTTGGTTGATTTAGTTGATTGGTTGATTAAGTTATTTAGTTGATTGAGTTGATTTGGTTGATTGAGTTGATTGAGTTGCAAAGTTAATCGGTTTATCTCACAAACTCAATAAACTAATCAACTCAATAAACTCAATAAACTCAATAAACCCAATAAACTCAATAAACTCAATAAACTCAATAACCAAATCAACCAATTCAAACCAAATGATAAGCTGATGCTCTATATGCCATCTCCATTGTTTTGCCATGCTGTACAATTGTCGCTTTAGTGGCATGACAATCGTGAACAAATTGGTAAGGCTCATCCAAGTTCAAAGCTCCGTCTTTGAGGCGAAAGACGCGGTTGTACATTACTGTACCGTCATTGATATAGCGTTTTACTCTAAATTCATTTGCCTCTAAATCAGATGTTTGTACCGCATGAAACCAAGAACCTGCCCCGCGTCCGCCGAGCCATTGTGCAGCTTCGGGTACAGAGTCGGGCTTAGGTGGTTCTTGCATATTTCCGACGAGGGAAAAACCTTGTATATCTTTATCTTTGCCAAAAGTATTATTAACTAACTCACGTACCGTGTGTCGGCGTCCGCCCGGATACGGATGTACGATACCCTCGTACACCTCATACATTTTTCCATTGGAACTGCCATTGACTACATTCCCAATGGGAGATGGCGTAATCGTCATTGGGTATTTAAATCTGAAATTCAAGTGAGAATTCAATGTTCCCGCCTTGAAGCTATCCGCTACAAAACGACTGCAATTCGACCCGCCACCAAACACACGATACGGAATACTACCCAAGCTAATCATTTCGTGTATAAAGGATTTTGTTTTTTCATAATCCGTTTGATAACAGAAAGATGCGAGCATACGACCATCGCCATGTGTAGCTTCGGGGTCAGATTCGAGGCGAATCAAAATTTCCTCTTCATTCAACAGATTGCCTTCGGTATCAAATTCAGCACGAATATCATTCATCAAGATTTCAGGGTCGGTATCTGCGCTGCGTGTTCGTGCCGAACCATCGGGCGTAATGTAGCGTCCAAAATCGTAAAACTCCAAGTCTCCTGTACTTCGATTTATCAAAGCTAATGCCGCATGACCACCGCGAAATTTATCATTTTTTCCTGCACCCAATAATTGTAAAAATCGCTCCAAAGGTCCGCCGGATGTGCTGACGAAAGTATCGGGCCAAGCTAAGGTGATGAATACACCTGTTGATTTACTACTCATTTTTTAAAATTGTTTGATTGCTGAATTGCTTCATTGTTAATTATTACATGGTTTCATTGTTGTACTGCTTCATTGTTGTATTGTTAGTTATTTTTGCATCGCAAACATAACAATAAAACCATGTAAGAATAAAACAATGAAGCCATCTAACAATGAAGCCATCTAAACAAAAAGTAACGAGTAAATAATAACTTCACGATTTGGACGGCTTCTTTTACGCTTATTTTCCTTCTTGAAAACAGTCACTTATCCAGATAAACTCCCGTTTTCAAGAAGACCCCGATAGCTATCGGATTAGCGTCAGGTTTAGTATTTTTTAATAAATAAAATAATGATAATTAATTACTTACAAAGAAATTGAAAAAGAAAGCATGATATATCTCCCCCTTTGGAGGGGGCTGGGGGGTGGACTTTCGGCTGTTTTTCCACCCCCCAAC
>CALHBW010000171.1 GCA_937930625.1 uncultured Saprospiraceae bacterium
AAAAAAATATATTTCACTCAAAAACAACAAGTTATACGTTTTGTACAGCATGGGTTCTCCGTCGTTCGGGAGATACTGAAATAAATTCAGTATGACGGTTGCTTTTTGATTTTTTACCTATGTATAGTAGTATGAACACCAATTTAAGATTATTTAGGTACTCTGGAAGAAATCCCGTTATTGACAAGCCATAGGGCTTTATCTGCTCCGTTGACATCTCCATCAAAATTGAGGTCGGCCGGGAAGTAAATGCCAAACAAGCCGTTGTTTTGAAACCATACCGTTTTATCTAAACCTGTAATATCATAACTCGGCATATCCGACTGGTCAATGTCTCCTGCGTACATTGCCCAGGCTCCTGATGGTAGTTCTTTCTGCCCGAAACTGGTTGGGTCTCTGTAACCGTCTTCGGTCGTAAAGTCATAGGTCAGTGTACTTCCAAGCACAGGAACTTTATCTGCCGACATCACCCCCATATGATTACGATGTTCAATTACTACATACAGTGAGTTGAGGTTTGAGGAGAATGTTAAGGGACACCGCTCAAACTCAATGGTGCCATCTTTTCTAACTATTCCGGCAGCCATTCCTATTTGGTCTGCTTTCGTAATACCTGTCCTAAAGGAAACCAAGACCCAGTCCACCACATCCGAGTCGTAATCTGCATCCGTCCAACCCAGTCCTTCTGTGCCTGCATAATTCCATGGTGCTGTATTATAAGGCTGTCCGGCGGGTGTTGGGGTAAAAAGTTGGGCGATGGGTGTTTGTCCCGGCAGAAGGCGTCTGTCATTATTAAGCGTAGTGACCATATCTCCTGTTGTCGGGTCATAAGGTCCTTCCAGAAGTACTTTTAGATTTACCTCTACACAGCCCGCGTCGATAATTATGGTTACACTTGCAGTGTTGCATAAGCTCGGGTTGCCATCATCACAAACTTCATATTCATAGTAATCCGTTCCGATATAATCAGTATTTGGCATATAGTCAATATTACCATCAGGCGATACTGTTATCGTACCATTCGTCGGTGTTGCACCGGGTACTATGCTGCTTGAAAGGTTGTCTCCATCTATATCCCAATCATTTAGTAAGATATTATCTTGCACAGATGTATTACTAAATGTATAAATGGTGTCTATGACAGCAATCGGCATATCATTGACCGGACTGACATTGATTGTCATTTCTGCGTTCGTACAAAGTATAGGTGTGCCATCATCGCAAATTTCATATTCAAAAGTATCTGTACCATTGAAGTTCGGGTTCGGTACATAGTTGTAGGTTCCATTTGCATTTAAGCTCAATGTTCCATTGGTAGGTCCGTTGATAAGAGACGCCGATAAATTGTCTCCATCTACATCTGTTGCATTAGACATTACGGAATCGGATAGTGAGGTATCTTCAGGAATGGCATCGCTCAGATTTTGTGCGATAATAGGTGCGTCATTCTCCGCACTAATGCTTATTTGTACGGATGCTATATCGCATAAATCCGGTGTACCGCCATCACAGATTTCGTATTCAAAACTATCTGTACCATTATAATCAGTATTTGGTGTGTAGGAGAATGTTCCATCCACATTCAATACTAATGTACCATTGGCGGGAGGTGTGACGGGTGTTGTCGTCACTACAACCGGGTGGTCAACGTCATTATCATTCACAGAGACATCATCTGAAATTGGTGTATCTTCTGATGTACTGTATAAATCATCTACGGCTATTGGTGCATCGTTCACTGATTCTATCGTGATATTAACGATTGCTCTATCACATAATTCAGGTGTACCGCCATCGCAGATTTCGTATTCAAAACTATCTGTACCATTATAATCTGCATTTGGTGTATAGGCATAAGAACCATTTGCTAAAAGTGTCACCGACCCATTTTGAGGTAGGGTAATCGGAGTGATATTTACACTTAGATTATCACCATCTACATCAAAATCATTTGGAAGCACGTTACTTACTAAATCAGTATCTTCTTGTGTGGTTTCTGTATCATCCGCTGCAATTGGTGCGTCATTGACACCACCAACGTCTATCGTAACTATTGCTGTATCGCATAATGCAGGGGTGCCGCCATCACAGATTTCGTATTCAAAGCTATCTATACCATTGAAATCAGGATTAGGCATATATGTAAATGTACCATCTGCACTTAGAAATGCTATACCATTCGCAGGAGGGGTCACTTGTGTTGTTGTCACTACTATTGGATGGTCAACATCGCTATCATTTAGAGCAATATTATCTGACAATTGTGTATCCTCTGGTGTAGTATATGAATCATCTACTGCGATTGGTACATCATTGACCGGCTCAATCGTGATATTGACTAGTGCTGTATCGCAAAGCGAAATGTCTGTGGGGTTTGGAGACAACGTTTGATAATTGATAATCAATTTTGGTGCGGCAGTTCCTTCAAATGATTCGGCTGTACGCGTTCCTGCTCCCTCAATGATAAAGGTTATGGCATTTCCTGTTGACCAGTCACCCCGGTCTATAATTTCCTGTACAACCAAACTTATATCAGTGCTTTGATAGATGTTATCTGTTGTCCATGCAGGAATATTAGCCCATGTAGCAGTTGCACTTGTACGAGGCTTGGAACTGAGGCTGTAGGCTGTTGTGGGTATTGTGAGGGCATTACCGATGTTTTCTGCGCCGATAGTCCACGAAGTTGTCACGCTTTGTGATTCGTCTGCAACAAATTCAAGATATGCACTTGTAACAGTTGCGCCTTGCGGTACAGTAATATCGGTAATGCGAATACCTACTGCCGAATAGATAACGGGAAGGTCTTCTGTAATATCTAAATCGGAGCTGGATGTATCAATAACACCATTGTTTGCGCGTTCTTCTACATCATCTTCGCCTGCTGCAACTTGCCCTGAAAAAGTGCTCACTATCATATTTCCATCATCGCATATGCTGTACTCAAAACTGTCAGAACCATTAAAGTCAGGGTTGGGGGTGTAAGTATAGTTACCGTCGGGATTGAGTACGAGCGTGCCATTTGCAGGATTGCTTACTACATCGGCAGTCAAGATACCGTTTTCTATATCCCAGTCGTTTGTTAGTACATCACTGGTCAAATCGGTATCTTCTTGAGTCGTTTCTGTGTCATCTATTGCAACCGGAGCATCGTTTAGGGGAATAACTTCTATTGTAACAAGGGCTGTTTCGCATAAAATGGGGTCTCCATCATCACAAACCTCGTACTCGAAGCTGTCCGGTCCATTATAATCAGGGTTGGGGGTATAAGTAAATGAACCATCGGCATTGAGTATAAGTGTCCCGTTTGTCGGAGGCGTAACAGGCGTTGTAGTTACGGTCAGATTGTCCTGCGGATCCGGGTCACTATCATTTGTGAGGACATTAGCGGTGAGGGGTGTATCTTCGTCTGTATTAAATTCATCGTCTATTGGTTCGGGAACTAAATTACAATCTTCTACTGTAACAATAGTATTATATACTTTTCTACATTCAAAATAATCTGTAATTAATTGTACATTATAATTGCCGGGTGTATTCCATGTAACTTCAACAAAATCACCGGGAGTCAAACCTACCCCTTGCACAAACCAAGTCATATTGAGGCCTGCATAAATCGTATCTGTTTCTAAAATGAACGGAATAGTCGCACAAACAACATTGGGTAAAACAATTTCTACTTCAGGACATGGCTCATTAGCACGTCCGGGCGTACCATAAGCTGAGTTGATTTCCGACGAATTTTCCCACGAATTATGGTTCATATTATCAAACGATGGGTCAATTAACGAAAGTGTCGGACCATTGCCATCAGGAATCGTATCCCACGGCAGGTCATCATCATATACGACATAATCCGTCATACAATCATTATCATCAAATAGAGTAACCCGTTCACCTCCACCAGATAAACTAAATAAGAAATTGCCAATATAATCGACATTATCCGTCAAATGGGGAAATGTGGCAGAAAACAAGGTGTCATTCTGTACGAGAACTAAGAAATCTTCCGGTAGCATGATTGTTCCCACAGGAAGGAGATATTCATTTGTACCGTCATAAAATCTCCAGTTGGATAAATCGACTGCGGAAGAGGTTGTATTATGTAATTCTACCCAATCACCTGCTTCGTTTGAATTGGCTGAATTATAGTTAATCTCATTGATAACAATAGGAATCGGTGTACCTGAACACTGGCGACTATTGGGCTGTCCGGGTGTACCACAATCATCTTTTGACCTAAACCAACTGATGGGGTCTGCATTGTCAGATGAAGTATCCAGCAACTCTAAAGAAGGACCTGTTCCGTCGGGAGCTTCGTCCCAGGGTTCTTTATCGTCATAGGCAAGAGAGTCGGCTATTACATTATATGGGCCGGATAGCTCTAATCTTTCGCCATCGTTGCTCAATGAACTGCTGTAATCACCATAAGGCGAGAAGCCATATTTCTGCTCAAATAAGACGCTATCTTGTGCAAGTACAAGTATCTCTCCGGGCTGCATGATTTTATTTTTGGGAAATTGATAAGCAATACCTTCCATAAATGCAAAGCCTGTCATATCAACAGGATAAGATTCGGCATTGATAATTTCGATAAATTCGTTACCACAAGTACGTATTGGGTTGTACATGATTTCATTGATAACGATATTGGGCGCAATCTGTGTCGCAGGGGTAGGAATAACCTCTTCGGGACTACTCCAATGACTCCATCTGCCGGTGTTGTCTTTGTAGCGCACTCTGATTTTATACGTTCTATCGGTTTTGAGATAGGCTTCTGCCGGAATAGTGAATGTGTTGGAAAATGTTGTAATTTCTCCACTTCTCCATACGGTTTCTATCTCGTAAATGGGTTCGCAAACTGTGGCGTAATACGGATTCGACGGATCACTCCACTCCCCTACCCTCCATTCTAAGGCTGAAAATGTACTTGCGCCTTGCGGGTCAGAAAAACTGGAATTATTGAAGGTCATATCATCCAATGCGCCACTACCTGTAAGACTTATGGTAGGTGTGTCCGGGATTTCGGGGTCATAAAAACCGCCTATGGTGTCTTGTGCCAGAAAATCACCTCTCTCTTGAAACCATGTTTTGTACCACGCTATGTGTGCATCTACATCACCCAAGTCATAGAATTGATTCCATCGGCTGTGGTCGAGGTCAGTCCAGTCATAAGCTGCTGCCGGGTCATAGACCGTACGGGATTCCATATCCACCAAAAAATCAGCCTGTTCTTGACTAAAGAGCAGGTCATATACGGAACGCATTTCATTTTGGTAATCTCTCCATATGCCCGACATATCTTGCACAAGTTCTATACTGATATCCGGGCTTGAGGAACTTCTTTCGAATAATGTACCATCATCGTAAGTCATTCCGAAGGTCGTATCATAATCACCATACCAGACCACCCATTTTCCGGTTTCGGCATCATAATATTCTCGTTGTGCGTGTTTTCCTTCATAATTATTGGCACCATTAGCAAAGAAATTATTGGCAATTTTGTCGTTGATAAAACGCTGTTTGTGAGCATATGAGCTAGTGAGGTTGTGATTTAAATAACGGTCAACGAATCCGGCATATTGAGGATGATGGCTGGACCAATCGCCAATATTATTTGTATTGGGAAAATCACCTTGATGAGTCATTCGGTGCGGAAAAGCTCCCGAACGTTTGTGTCTCCAAATATTCCCATCCGGCAAATCATGTTCTTTAAAATAATCTCCATCATAATTTTCCAAAATCAAAAATACCCCCCAAAAATCACCTGTATTGCCATTTTCATTGGCTTCATCTACTACACGAAATTGGGTGTAATCGACATGCCTTCCCATTGCTCCTGTGAGGTTGAGAATTTTGTGTATCATGGATTCGGTTGCGCCGTGTGTGGTGATGTCGTTGACATAAGTGCCGGAAAGTGTCAATGCTCCTTGCTCTTCCTCATATTCATCTCCACAATCGTCGTCGGGAGCAATCTTGCGTTCACTGTTCAAGTTAAATTTAACGCCCGGCTTTACACGAGCTGCCCGTCCATTGGTTCGTCCGCGAGGTCTAAAAACAACGTGGTCGTAAACTTTTCCATTATAAACAAGTGTGCCTTCGCCGAGGTAATCATATCCGGTATATTGTCCGGTGTTATCAACTCCATTGCCGGGTCCGATATACTGAAAAGCAGTCGTATCAGCTGTAATAATTGTCACATCTTGTATGGGATTAACTGCGTTGATGTCAAAGCCATTGATAATCGGATAACCATCATATACATAGTAAGCATAGTTGCTTTCATTGTGGTTTTGGTCAGGATAGATTGCAGTGTAAGCCGGAGACGACATCATTATTCTGTATCGAATTAATCGTCTGTGTTGTTGTACTGATGCGGGAATTGCGGCAGTGTAAGTGCCGTTATTTGCTGTAGAATCTGCCCCTACTCCATTATCCAACATGGGAATCGAAATCCAATTATTTGCATAATCGCTATCGGATTTGTGGATATAGCTACCGGGTTCTACGATTTGGTATTGTAATTCCAAATTAACGGAGCTTGAAAGTAAGTCAAGATTTCGCATTTCTGCTTTGATACGCACATCCTCGCCCGAAACAGGGTGGTCGGGGCTTTTAGATACACTTTTTATAACTCCAATATTCGTCCAATCTGAATTGTAATAAGCATTGGTACTACCGGGAGTAGGTGCATGCCCTCTCCAACTTCCACCATGTTGACCGGGCAGTTCAGGGTGCATTTTCTGAATAGAAACGGGAACTTTGACTTTATCTGTTCCATCTAAGCCTGTTGAAGCATCGTGCACCGGGACTTCATAATCATCATATCTCACATTGGGCCACTCCTTCCAACTTTCGTAGTCCACTCTATCGATTTCCTGAAAGAAGCTATTGCGTAGTATAACCTCATCACCTCTAGCACTCAAGCCCCCGTTGTAGGGACCTATAGCTCCTGAAAAATTAAGCACTGACTGACAAGTAGCAGGGTCAGCGCAAATGACTAAGAATCCTCCCGTCGGTATCGTTGTACCCGCAGGGAACTCATAGGCAATACCTTCTGTCAATGACCACCCGGAAAGGTTGATTAATGTAGGTTCTGCATTGTATATTTCAATGAAATCAATATCTTGTTGTATTTCTACCGAGCGATAGTTAATCTCATTGATAAAGACTTTTTGGGATTGAGCAGGTAGTGACAATACCATCATTGTTAATATGATGATACCATACCTGATTTTTCGTTTAATTGTTAAATAATGCCAATTCATAGGATTGAACATGCGTACGATATTTTTAAAGATGATGTCAGGGATGAGGAAAAACCTCAATATATATTTTTTAGAGCCAAGCCTCCATGTCTTTTGTGATGCGGCAATTCTTTGTAAAAAATCACTAAACTTCAAATTCGTATTTACTCTAATAATCAGTTATTATATGATTGTTTTGGGTATGAAGCGACTGTTTCATACAACTCTTTAAACAAAACATGGTAAAGAATCGCGTAATAATTTTCCGTAATATCTTAAAGACATTTCTGGTGTTTTTTTCATCTTTGTGACATGATAAAACACTATTTTACAACACTTAAAACAATATAAAAATTTTACATGTGTCATATTGTCATCTCCGAAGTTGTTTTTCTGAATTTAGGATGCACTTATTTTTTTTTATCATTCTTTTAAAAAGTCGTTCCTATTTTTGAAAAAATATCTATAATTCGTGCTAAATTTGTTATTCTTAATAATCCGAGTCGCGAGTTACGGGTTACGGGTTACGAGTTATGAGTTATTTTGTGTGTAACAAAATAAAAACAACCCGTAACCCACACCCGCAATTCGTAACCCGCAACCTGAGTTAATCATGAAAATAGCCGTAGTAGGTGTTACAGGATTGGTCGGCGGTGTGATGCGTCGTGTGTTGGAAGAACATCAATTCCCTGTCACAGAATTTATACCTGTTGCTTCTGCCCGTTCTGTTGGGAAGAAGGTGACATTAAATGGTCGCGAGCATACCGTTGTAAGTATGGATGATGCCATTAAGATGCGTCCTGATATTGCGATTTTTTCTGCCGGAGGCGGTACATCAAAAGAACATGCACCGCGATTTGCAGCCGTTGGTACAACGGTAGTCGATAATTCATCAGCATGGCGTATGCACGATGACAAGCGGCTTATCGTGCCTGAGATCAATGCACATCTTTTGACTGAAGATGATAAAATCATTGCCAACCCGAATTGTTCGACCATTCAAATGGTGGTCGCGCTCGCGCCATTACATAAAAAATATGGCATCAAGCGATTGGTCATTTCTACGTATCAAGCTGTCACGGGTACGGGGGTACAAGCTGTCCAACAAATGGAAGAAGAGCGTAACAATAAGTCGGCATCAGACCCGGCATATCCACATCCGATTGATTTGAATTGTCTGCCACACGGGGGGAGTTTTCAAGAAGATGGCTATACGACTGAGGAAGTCAAATTGGTAAATGAAACGCGTAAAATACTTGGTGCGCCGGATATGAGGATTACGGCTACCGTAGTGCGTGTGCCCGTGTATGGCGGTCACTCGGAGAGCGTAAATGTAGAATTTGAACGCGACTTCGATTTGGAGGAAGTCAAAACACTACTCGACAATGCACCGGGTGTGACAGTTCAAGACGACTTTAAAAATAATATTTATCCGATGCCATTATACAGTAAAGATAAGGATGATGTATTTGTCGGGCGTTTGCGTAGAGACTTTTCTCAACCTAAGTCATTGAATATGTGGATAGTATCTGACAATCTTCGCAAAGGCGCAGCTACAAATGCGGTACAGATTGCTCAATATTTAATGGAAAATGAACTTTTACATTCAAATGTCGAACTTGTGACAAAATAAGTTTAGGTTTGGGGTAGAATTCAAATTTGAACCTAACTTTCATTAATATTGGAATTTGGGATTTGTTAATTGGAATTTAATACTGTTACATGGCATACTTTTTGACCCCGATTCAATGCTAAGGAACATCCATAGATAACATAAACTTTATAAAACTAAGCTGTCCGACAGCTTGTTTCCAAACCTAAATCATTACATGCTACAAAACTATCTACTAAAGACTAAACAACTATTATTACTTGGATGTATTTGTTCACTCATCTTTAGTTCTTGCAGTCCGGATATCGAGATTCCGCAAGTGATGGAGTTGACTACAGAAGACAGACAAAACATAGCCAACCGTATCCTTGACCTAATCACTGCTAATGAAAAGTACGAGATTCTGGATAGAGATGAATACGCAGCAGCTTATCAATATCTTGACAATTCCATCAGCTTTCTTACTGATAGCGAACTTCTGACCAATCGCAATAATTACAACTGGAAAGTACATATCATCAATGATGATGAAGGTACAAATGCCTTTGCTACGCCCGGTGGTTATATCTATTTTGATACAGGATTGCTCAAAACGATAAACTCGGAAGCTGCTTTCATGCACTTTTTGGCAAATGAAATCAGCTATGCCGACAAGGGCTTTGTCAGTCAAAAATTGCAAGACAATTATGGTCTTCAGCTCCTTCTCGACCTTGCTCTTGGTTCTACTGTTGCGACAGCTGAAGAGTTGCTCAATACTTTGTACAACCAACCCTTTAATGTGAATAATGTAGAAGAAGCGGATAATTTTATGCTTGAATTGGCTTGCCAAAAGGGATATGATGCAGAGTTTTTCAAATGGTTTTTGCAAAATAATAGTACAATTACGTGGTTGGATATTCACCCAACCAACTCTTTGGATACACGATTAAATCTTATCCGTGATTATGAATGTCCTGCTTTAGATTCTATGAGTATCTCTATGGATACTTACGAAGATTTTCTGAGTAAATTATAATCTGAAAACGCATAACTGCGTTTAACCAAAAATATTTATAAAAACCTATCTGTGCTTCGGCATGGATAGGTTTTTTTGTTTTTGAACTGGTGTTTTTTGGAGAACTTATTGGCAGAAAAATATTTTTACATCATTTTTAAATTCAAAAAATATTCACAATCAAATAGTATTCAATAACTTACAAAAAAAATAAATTAAACTTTGTAAAAACAGCCCAAAGCCTTCCTATGAAGTTTTTGTAGAAGCCTGCATCTTGTGGTCGAATTGAGGATGCAGCCACTAAACAACAACAGATAACGCGCTTCGTATATACGATCCGATTTGGGTTTCTTCTCATTCAACAAAAACGTCATGTATAGTTTTTCTGCATCTGTGCCTTTGTACGGAGTAGGCAAGGTATGCCTTGATGTGACTTAAACCATTTTACTTAACTTTTAAAATTATGAACTATGGCTTGTGAACCGATAGGTAGCTTTAGTGCTGCGACAATGTCAAATGTCACCTACTACGACTCCAATGGAAGTCCAGTAACTGTTGGTGCCAACACACCGCTAAATAAAAACAACGAAGTCCATCGAATGCTCATCCGACACCTTTATCGACGGATAGGCTACGGGGCAAGTTTGGCAGATATTGAATATATACACGATAATAACAAGACACTTGGTTCTATTGTGAATGAACTGATAGCCGATGCGATGGCAACTTCACTTCCGCAGGAATTCGATTGGTCGGTAAGATCCACGCTTCCTCCAAATTATGAACTAATACAGGAGTCAGGGACAACATATCCTCGAATTCCTTTTAGTATGTACACTTTCATGATTGCCAACTACTGGATAAATGAATGTATCACTGAGAGCGTTAAAAGTAAATTATTGATGTTTTGGCATAGCCATTTTTCTATCAAAATTGACGATTACAAGGAGAGTTATGCTGTATTACAATACTTCAAAATACTATTCAATAATGCCTTTGGAGATTTTAAAGAAATGGTCAAGAAAATAGGCAGAACACCTATGATGCTGTTCTTCTTGTCCGGCTTTGACAGTTCCGGCGAACCTACGGGAACTTACACTGAAAACAGTCCCGAACCTAATGAAAATTACGCTCGTGAATTATTGGAGCTTTTTACCATGGGGATAAAAAGTAAAAATGGAGTTGATAACAATTATACCGAAGATGATATTGCAGCAATAGCCAGAGCATTAACCGGCTGGCGAATACACGACGATACAACCTCCGGTATTATTGGTTGGAATCAAAGTGAAGAAGAATTAGCGGAAATACTGGATGAGAGCAAATTCCACTTTGAATATAAACAACACGACTGGGGAACAAAAACTTTGTTTAAAGACACTCCAAATGAAGTTTCTTTCAACTCCTTAGAGGACTACTGGAAACCTGTAATACCCGGTAATGCTAATGAACCGCAAAATCTACCTGATGCCAGAGCCATAGCAGCACCCAATGAGAGTGGTACACCGGAAGAAAAATATGTATTTGCAGGAACGGATGAATACAACGGAGTTCACGATATTATTTTCGACAAGAAAAAGCACGAAATTGCCTATTTCATCTGCAAAAAACTCTACGAATTTTATGTCTATGCCGATACGGAAAACTCGAATATAGGAGTAATAGATTCAGAGGGGTTCGATTTAGATAGTTACATATCTTCATTAGCAGACACATTTGTAAATCAGAATTGGAGCATAGAAGAAGTTTTAAAGCAACTTTTCAAAAGCCAACACTTCTACGATGTGGGTATCATGGGTACTCAAATCAAGAGTCATGTAGAATCGTCGGTGTCCCTACTTCGGTCTACTGCTTTACAACCTGTAGATGATTACGAGTACAGACTTACACTGCTTACACCAAATGAAGCAGGTCAGTCACCGAAAGATGAAAATGACGGAAGTGGAAGACTCAATCCCAACTATAATGGAGAAGACCCATACCCTCCGATAGAAGATGAAGAATACCCCGTAACACAACCTTTTTATTATGCCAATAACAATGGTCAAATTAACATCATGACTGGAGAAGGGGCAACTTTGGAAGATGTCACAGATGCTCAATTCTACTTCTTTAATACCCAAATGACATGGGCAATAAAAAAACATTCAGGAAGCATAGGGCAAGACCTATTTATGCCTCCAAGTGTGGAAGGTTGGCCCGGACATCGTGAATGGATAAATGAATACACTCTAGTCAAAAGACAGGAAATACTTTTGTGTGCTCTTCGCGATTTTTCCGATTCAACTTCAACCAAAGAGAAATTTCGTCAGTTAGCAGAAAGCCTTTTGGTATTAGAATATGGAGAACAATCAATATATGAACCAGATCTTGACTATGGTGGAGACTATGAGGAAACATCACAATATCAGAGTCCTGAAAAATTAGTAAGAGTATTGTGGAAGCATTTCTTTGCCGTCAAACCGGAAGATAAAGATATAGAAGGTACACGAATAGGACAAATAGTCGATGCTGTATCAGTTTATGTAGGTACATGGCAATCACAACATTATAGACCGAGACTTGATATTCGGGGATGCAACGGTTTTCCTGACTCTTCTAATCCTCCCTATTGTGCTGTCAATCAAGAAGATAAAGAGGAAATGGCAAACAGAGTGATTGATGTATTAGAATACTTCGTGCGCCAACCGGAATTTCACCTAACCTGATTCCTGTTACTCATTTTATTCAAAATTAAAATAGAAAAATCATGTTTAAACATAATAAAAATAATCGTTTCGGCAAAAGACTCGAAGATGGTCTGGCAGCTCACAAAGCTGACCACCAAGCATGGAGTCGCCGACAGTTTTTAGGCAACACGGGTCTGATGGCTGCCGGAGGTGCTTTGTTGAGCAGTTCTCCTTTTTCATGGGCTGCTCCGTTGTTTTCTTCCTTATATGACAATCCTGATAATGACAGAGTTTTGATACTCATCCGCCTGTTTGGAGGCAATGACGGACTCAATACCATCGTACCTTTCGGAGATAATGCCCGAAGGCTTCAGTATGAAACAATAAGACCCAGTATCATGATAGACGAGAACGAGGCATACAGTCTCACTACAGATGGTATGAACCCTCCGGAATTCGCTTTGCCCGAACTATTCAAAGGTGATGGTACAGAGGAAACGGGTTTATACGACATGTGGAATGAAGGCAACATGGCAGTCATTCACAACGTAGGCTATCCAAACTCAAGTACTTCTCACTTTAAAGGTTCTGACCTATGGGCAAGCGGTGCCATTAATAACGTCGGGCAGAATGCCTCTGTGAACGACGGACGCAAATATAGCGGTTGGTTAGGGAGGTACTTCAGTAATCAAATGCCGGCATTTTTTGGCGCACCACCTATTGTACCCCCTGCCATTCAAATCGGAAATGCCAACAATTTGATATTCAAGGGACTGGCGGGCAATCCTTTTGATTTAGTTTTTACCAAGCCGGAGTCTTTCTACAATCTTATAAGTAACGAGGAACTGTACAACACTACTCTGAATGACTTCAATGACAATTGTATCGCGGATATAGAGCGCGTTTTCATACGCCAAACTACCAATAATGCCTTCCGATATGCCGATTCTGTAAGAACTGCGTGGAATAGTGTAGGAAATAATAATGGTACAAATTACGATAGTAATCTTGAACAACAACTGGCAATCGTAGAAAGACTTATCAGAGGAAGGCTTGGCACAAAAGTCTATCAGGTCTCACTCGGTGGGTTTGATACACATCGCGCTCAACAAGATTACCACCCTGAATTGCTACAAACGTTATCAACAGCTATAAAAGCCACGTTTACAAGACTTGGTCAAGATGCCGACAGAGTAATGATGATGACCTTCTCGGAATTTGGCAGACAAGTCACCGAAAACGGAAGCGAAGGAACAGACCACGGCACACTTGCGCCCATCATGCTCTTTGGCAACAAGGTAAATGGTCGCAATCTATACGGTACACCGATAGACCTTTCCCCCGAAAAAATCAATGGCGGAATGGTTGATTTTGATACACAGGAGGGAGCTATTGATTTTAGGTCGGTTTACGACAAAGTCTTACGAGATTGGCTCTGTGCGGATGCTGAAACCTCTGATACTGTACTTCACCCAACCGAGGAATCTATTATTAATCAAGAAGGAACCGCATACAGAGCTTGTAGTACTGAAGGTAGTTTGAATTGTCAAGATCCGCTCGGCGGTATGATCCGAGGGGGGTGTAATTCCACCGTATCAGAATCATCTACATTGGAAGGGTATATAGCATCTCAAGTCGTCTTCGGCTATAATATTGTAAAAAACAATGGCAATACATCCATAGAGCTGAAATATGAGACGGCAATTACAGGTAATATTAGGCTCGAAATACTCACTTCACAGGGAAATTCCATAACCTATACGGATGACGAAACGGATGAAGAGAAAGAACTCCTCCTTGAGGAAAGGTATTTGGAAATCGGGCAGTATATACACACATTCGATGCTACGGAAAGGCTCAATGATGCATTAAATAATACTGACAGATACATAGCCCGCTTTTCCATTAATGGAGTGAGTATTGATAGAAATTTTAAAATTAATTAACAATCAAAAAAGAATATATTATGTATAAATTGAAATATTATCTGTGGATGATTTGTATCGTAACTTGTTTTGTTACGAATGTTTATGCCAATGGAAATGATTTATGTAATCCTATTGATATGAACGCCGACCCTAATTATATAGGAAGTTGTACAAACGATACTAATATAGGTGCAACTAGTGAAGATACAAATGGTGTTTTATGGTACAAGTTTCAAACCACCACAGCAGGGTATTATGAAATTAAAATGACTAATGCATCTTTCTATTATTCACTTTATCTAATCGAAATAGATTGTTCTACTTATGATATAAGCGTTGTATCGTTCATGGATAAAAGTGAGCCGGAAAATGAATTCGATGTTGTTCAGGAAAACTTAATTGTAGATTTAGCCGCAAATACTACTTATACATTTCGAGTAGGAGAATCTAGTGTTTGTACATCATGTGAAACACAAGGCACCTTCTGTGTACAAGTCAATCAAATAGCTTCCAACCAAGAATGTACTGATGCCACAGAAATCGAACTCGTACCCGATGCCTGCGTTACAGGCAGCAATTACTATGCTTCGGATGCCAACCCACAGCCATCTTGCAACCCACATATAGGCGCATCCGTATGGTATCAAATATCAGCACCTACATCCGGCATGATACAAATGGAAACTTTCCCCAATTTCTCCGAAGTGATTACGGTGTATGAAGGTACATGTGGCAATCTTGATGAAATCCTTTGCAGTGTCAATGGAGATGATAATGATGGAACACTTATCATAAATAACCTGATACCCGATGATACTTATTACATTCAAGTGACCGGAAATTTTCCGACTATAGAAGCAGACAACGGACTGGTGTGTGATGACAACAACTATATTACCATATCAACTGTCCATGACTGCCCCACTAATCCGCCACTTACAGATGGTGGTTCACCTGAACCTAAACCTTGTAATGATAACAACCCTAACACAACAGATGACGTATGGCGCGAATTAAATGGTAACTGTCAATGTGTGGGGAATTGTGCCAATAATCCGGGGGATATTTGTGACGATGGTATTCCCAATGACACTACTGTTGAAGGTGTTAGTGCCTATGATTTCTGGGATGAAAACTGCAATTGTCAAAGCGAATGCCCCCGAACTCCGGAGGATGATTGTCCGAATACTAAATATATTATAAATATAGATTGCAAATGTGAATGTGATCAAGCAGGAGAGCCATGTTATGGCGATGACCCGAATAGAGAATATACATGGAATGACTCATGTGAATGTGTAGATGAAGTTGCTGGTGGAGTAGACTACTGCCCAACTGACATTATTTTAGATGAAATTAATATAGATAATAACATCTACTTTCAAACATCTGATTACATCGAAACTGATGGAAGCGTCATTGTAGAAGTAGGGGAAGACCTTACGCTCAATGCTAAAAACTATATCAAATTAAAACCCGGCTTCAATGCTAAAGTTGAATCCACGATGCGGGCATATATTAATGGCTGTGAGCCGACTGTTCAGAAGGCAGAAGAACTCACGACTGCATCCGTCAAGCACTACCCCAATCCATTCAGGAATCAAGTCACACTTGAGTTCCAATTGGATTTGGATGCTGACGTAGAAATCATGATAACCGATGTCAATGGCAAAATAGTCTCTAGCCTATCCATTGACAATCTATATCGCGGCATCCAAACACATAGCATATCTACCCAAGATTGGGTGCCCGGCATTTACTTCTATCAAGCATTAATCAAAGAACAAAATACAGGTATTTTAAGTCATGCAAATGGCACTTTGGTGAAAATGTAAATAAAATCACAATTTTTTCCAACAAAAAAACCTCCACAAAACATTATTAACAAATTATTTAAACAATTTAAAAATTAAACTTTGTAAAAACGGGTCAAACTCTTCCTATGAAATTTAGCAAGATTCCCTGACCTTGTAATCGAATTAGAAATGTAATCAAACACATTTCATAAACGAACAATATTTTTCAACAACTTTTTAAAATTAATTAATCATGAAAACTTTAAAATTAATCGGATTGATGCTTTTGATGGCAAATTTTGTCATTGCTCAGGATAATAATACTTCTTATTCGATAGACAATGATGAAGTAGCAGGAAGTGCAAATACAATTATCGGGGTGGAGGCTGGAACCAGCTCAGGCTTAGGCAATAATAATGTTGCTATTGGCTATCAGGCGTTAAAGTCAGGAACAGGTATCAACAATGTCTGTATAGGATACCAAACTGGAGGGGCGTCAAACAATACGGGACAAAAGAACGTGTTTATAGGAACTCAAGCAGGTCTGAGATTAACAAGTGGTCAAAAAAATGTTGGTATCGGAGAGAGTACACTCGCATTTAATAACAGTGGTGGATCCAACCTTGCTATTGGCAACGGTGCTGGATATTTTAATACAACAGGAGGTAGCAATATTTTCATGGGAACATCAGCGGGATCCAATAATACCACAGGGCAAAGTAATACTTACATAGGCGCAGCTGCAGGACAGGGACAAGAAAATGGAAGTGTAAATGTAGCTATCGGAAGTAAAGCGGGAAGTGTCGCTACTGACGGCACCTCAAGTGTTTATAGTGTCTATTTAGGAGCACATGCAGGTAAGAACAGGCCAACTGGTGGGCAATATGAGTTGTATATTCAAAGTCAACCCGACCCTGAAAGTAATTACAATGTTCCTCTAATTTATGGTAATTTCGCTCAAAAAAAGGTAGGGATTGATACTGACGACATACCCGCAGAATATACCTTAGCGGTCAATGGCAAAACCATCACCGAAGAAGTGCAAGTCATGTTAAGTGAACAATGGCCAGACTACGTCTTCGCCGAAGACTACAACCTCATGCCCCTCACCGACCTCGAAGCAGAAATCGAAACTCTCGGTCACTTACCGGGCGTACCATCTGCCGAAGAAGTAGAAGAAAACGGTCATGCACTTGGTAAAATGGATGCTATTTTACTCGAAAAAGTCGAAGAACTTACGCTCCACCTCATTGATATGAATAAGGAAATGACAAAGCTACGTGAGCGAAACGAAGCCTTAGAAACTCGCTTGAGCGAAGTCGAAGATAAGTAATCCGAGTTTTCGGGTTAGCGAGTTGCGAGTTACCCTAACCAACTCGTAGCCCGCAACCCGATAACTCGCAACTCGAATATTATGACTACAATACTTCTTTTTGGAATGCCCGGCGGTATGGAACTGATGATTATCGTATTCGTTGTACTACTTTTATTTGGCGGTAAAAAAATACCCGAACTCATGCACGGAATAGGCAAAGGCATCCGCGAGTTCAACAATGCCAAAGCACAGGTAGAAGGCGAAATCAAACGAGGCATCCATGAAGCACAAGATTAGGTTTTGGACAAAAAGGGAACTGGGAAATTAGCCTTAAAATCATAAGGAATTGATTATAAAAAACTATGAACTGATAACCCTCTAATTTTCCAAATTCCCCAATTTCCAAATTCCCTAATAGAAGATAAGTAAGGGAATCCGATGTCCATTTTCCCTGACAATCATGTTGTTGGAGAATTACACGTACAGTAATTCATCTTGCAGTCCCGCCGAGGGGCGGGACTGCTATATTTTTTCTCCAACAACATATTATTTCACTCCGATACAATCCACAAACTATGAACTAATTTTTTTAAACACTTTATTTTTTCCAACAGCGTTTATCGTGGTGCATTTCCGAAAACCACAGCACCCGATAAATCCAACAACACAACTATTATGAAAAATTTAATCTCTTACCCAAAACAGACCCTATCTACTTTATTTTTATTTTTTGCTTTTTTGATGATTATTGAGGCACAGGATTATAGCCAGGTAGTCAGAGAGAATGGCTTAATCATGCAGCGTGTAGACGAAGAACATGTAGGAAAAATAAACTACGTGTATAGTGCAGAGCACAGCAGGAACTTCATGTACATGAGAGCCACTAAAGATGACAATCGTAATAACTGCATTTTGACTCAAGACGGATTGCTTAGAATTTCTGAATTTGACCTTTGTCGTACACCAGAGTCTAATGATGAAATAATAGTTGATTTAGAAAATACTGACATAAAACTTTATGTCAATGGAGATGCCAGTAAATCCGTCGGTGGTTCTATGTGGAATACTGTTTCCGATCAGAGACTTAAGAAAAACATCAGTTCGCTAAAAAACAGTTTGGAGACGTTGAAAGAAGTAGAATTTGTAGAATTTCAGTACAACGGCTTAGCACGAACGCCTGCGGACGAAAAATATTACGGTGTACTGGCACAACAAGTGAGAGAGGTACTTCCCAGCACTGTCAAGACTTTCTCTGGACGACTGCATATTTCTCATAAGAATGATACAGAATTGTTGATGTTCAATCCCAATGATTTGATGTACACAGGATTAAATGCCATTAAAGAATTGGCTAATATTACAGAAGAACAACATCAAGAATTGGTAGAGAATTTGGAAGAAGAAAAAAGAAAAAATGAGTTTTTGGAAGATAGAGTGGATGAATTGGAAAATAAATTAGAGCAATTAATTTCCTCGCTCTCCCAAGGTGAATTACGAAAAACTTCATATTCAAGTTCAGTGATTTTGTCAGGACAGGAAACAGGTAAATTACACCAGAATATTCCTAACCCATTAAATCAATCCACTTTAATCAAATATGAACTACCGCAAATTACTAATGAGGCTTCTATTTTAGTTCAAGATATGTCTGGAAGAGTTATACAGAAGATAATGCTTCCTGACAACGTAAAAAATGGAACGGTTGAGTTTAATGCTTCAAAAGTAGGATTAGATAATGGAACTTATGTATATACATTAGTTGTTAGTGGGGAGTATATTGATTCTAAGAAAATGATATTTTTTGAATAAAAAAATATGAACATAGTGGTGAGTTCCTCTTTTTAATAAAGGGGAACTCACATAAAACATGCTCTTATAAAGTTTTCTGCTCACACCATAATTTCATAACCTCATAAATAGGAGCAGCCAACATCGGATTCAAACTTTTATATGACATTAGTTCTTTGTAAAACCCGGAGATAACCCTTTGGCTATCATTTGAATCAAGACAACGTACTAATTTTCTAAAGTATGTGATAACGATTTGTTCAAAATCAGACAAACGATTTCTATCAGCTAACACCCGGCGGGTAGATTCTATGCGATTATATAGATTCTCATCTCCGTAGTCGTAACAAATTGGTAGTTGGATAACTCTGGCTAGGTATATAAACCTTTCACCTTCTTTAGTGTTTTCATAATTCAAAATACGACTTAACCACAACATTGCTTTATTCATATTTTTTCCAAACCAGTAAGCTAGGGTAATATTATAACAAAAAGCCAATTGGCGTCTCTTGGGAATCACTTTACAAAGAGCGTCCCATTTTTCCTCAACTTCGTCAGCAATTTCAATAGCTTTTTTAAATTCATACATATCTAACCAACTAGTTAGAGCTTGAAAATGGGTAGCATTAAATGAACGCATATTTCCCGTAGACTTACCATAACTGGCTCGCATTTTATTGATTACATTAAAGATATCGTCAGTTTGTTCAATCTCTCTACACAGCTGAAGATAATGGCAAAGTGTATTCTTATAATCAATCGCAGTCTCATAAGAGTTAATATCCAGTGTTTCATAAACACTTACCATTTCTTTAGCATATTTGTAGGCCTGCTGTATTTGTCCTTCTTTTCTATGGAGGCTACTTTGTATAAAACAGTAGTATTTCTTTCCCTTTTTTGACATCGGTATCTCTGATATGTCAAAAGGAAGGTCTTTCGTTAAAATATCCATTTGGCGCTTAGTTTTGGAGTTTGAGAAATTCCAGTCTTTTATACCTATAACGCGAGTTTGTTCATAGAGGCTTGATAGCTTGATTTCATGTGAAAAAATTTGTAAATAACTCTCTCTATTTTCAATTAATTCAGAAGTTCTTAACTCTAATTTACTTTTTTCATCTAGAAATTTTATTAACAACCTCTCCCACTCAAACAACTCAATCAAGACAGAAAAGCACTCATGCTCCTCTGCTGTCTTTTTAATATCCTTTATCAACTTCTCATAATCCTTGATTAAATCCTTGTGTTGTGAAGCCTTTTCGTAGAATACAGGCAGCAGCACCATCTGCCGACGCAGGGAGCTTTCCACCGTCCTATCGGCGTGAAAGATACTAAGGCTTTCGATGATTTTCTCTTTGAGTTGCGTTTTTTTACGCGGTAGTTGTTTGATAAATTTATCCTTTTTGAAATGCTTTTTTACGGCTTTTTCATCGTATTCCTCTTGCTCATCTATAAATTCAAACAAGCGTAGATAATCAGGCTTTTCTTTTGCATGATGCACACGAGAGTATTTTGAGAAGTAGGTTTTTTCGCCGGTGGTTAAAGA
>CALHBW010000172.1 GCA_937930625.1 uncultured Saprospiraceae bacterium
TTTCGTTTATCCGTTGGATTCGTTAACTCGTTTATCCGTTATCTGTATGAATATTTTGCAAAGCAAAATAAAGAAAACGAATAACGAGTACATGAATAACGAGTCAACGAATACACGAGTCAACGAATACACGACACTATGACTCAAGATAGATTTGCCGACCTATTACTCTACCCACATCTCGACGAAATGCCCGACGAGGCAGAGGTCAATAATGCTTCACTGCGCTATCCTTATTGTCAGAGTTTCCATATATTACGAGCGAAGCTGCACGAATACATGCGCCACGTCAATGCAAAAAAATCGCTCAACATGGCGGCAGCGTATAGCACCGACCGCACGTTCCTTTATCACACTATGAAAAATTTGTATGAGGACAAGACCCCTGCAATTCCCGAACAGGTCGTTGATTTGACCAATATTTTTAGTGAGCCGATATTGACACTCGACGAGCCGCCTGTTTCGCAATTTGAAATATTATCTGCGCCGATAGTCGTTAGTACGAATGGTATTTCTACGAATGGTCATCCTGCTCCAAAGGTGGAAGTACCGGAGGAAATTCCTTTTGAGATAACTCCCTTTGATGGGGAATTTGTTGAAGATGACGAAGCACTAAGGACAACGGATTTATTCGATATAGAGGAAAATGTACAGGACGACATTCAACCGAAACCACAGCAAGATGAAGTCATTGAAGATGATGGATTATTGACGGTTTCTGAATTATTTAAAAGAGTAGAAAATACACCCGCAGAAATTCAATCGGAACCGCAGAAAGAAGAAATAATTGAGGATTATGAGTTGATGACGGTTTCAAAATTATTTGAAAAACAAGAAGATAGACCAAAGAAAAAGAAAACCAAACGGAAAAAGAAGAAAAAGAAAAATGTAGCTGCAAGAGATACTCAAACGTCCGATTTTACAGATTGGCTCATGAATTTGGAAGCTCCGAAAGCCGCGCCTTTTGGACTTAAAAAAGAAGCAAAAAAAATCAAAAAGCTCAAAAAAATCACCAAACCAAATTCAAAAAAACAAGTATCTAAATCCAAAAAAACGGGCGACAAAGGGAAACGTTTGAAAAAATTAATGGCAAAAAGTGTCAAGACAGACACTGGCTTGCTTAGCGAAACGCTCGCCGATTTATTGGTTTCACAAGGGAAAAATAAGAAAGCTATTAAAATGTATGAGCAATTAAGTTTGAAATTCCCGAAAAAAAGTGCGTACTTTGCAGCCCAAATTGAAAAATTAATGAGTGAATGAGTGAATTTTGAATGAGTGAATAATAATGCGACAATGCTAAAATGCGTTAATGCGACAATGTTTTTCCCATTAACACATTGCATCATTATCACATTGACGCATTATTATTCACTCATTCGCTCATTCAAAATTCAAAATTAAACATGGTAGGTTTACTTGCAATATTAATCGCCTTAGTTTGCATACTTTTAATGGGCGTTGTTTTGATACAAAATCCGAAGGGTGGGGGATTGGACTCTACATTCGGTGGTGCTTCTGGAGCAAATCAATTGCTTGGTGCGGCGCGTTCTACAGATTTTATTGAGAAATTAACTTGGGGCTTGGCAGCCGCATTGTTTATCTTGTGTTTGTTGACGAGTTTGTACGTTCGCAATTCGGCAGGTTCAGGTGGCGGTAGTGGTCCCGGATCGCTTTCTGATGAACCAACAGGCTACATCGACCTTCAAATTGAAAGTGAAGACGAAGACACATATTATCTATAATAATCAAGATATTTTGGCAGCCCATTCCACTGTGAATGGGCTTTTTTTATGCCATTTCTTTATATCTAATGACAAATTGACATAAAAATCCTGTTGGCATAAGAAATGATTAGAGGTGATTTAGTTGGTTAGTGTTAATGTGTTTCCGTGTTAATGTGTTTTTGTTTTTAACAAACGAAAATACGATAACACATTAACACAAAAACATATTAAATACCAACACCCAATGAACACCTTTTCAAATTAAATTTATTCACTAAAAAATAGGAATTAACTATGAGACCGATCAACGATCGCGTAGTCGTAAAGCCGGCACCTGCCGACGAGAAGACGAAGGGAGGCATCATTATTCCCGATACCGCTAAAGAAAAACCGCAACGTGGCGAGATTGTCGCTGTAGGACCGGGAAAAGACGGCAACAAAATGACCGTCAAAAAAGGCGACACTGTTTTGTATGGTAAATATGCCGGACAAGAACTTTCGTATGAAGGTGAGGATTACCTCATCATGCGAGAGGATGACATTCTTGTGGTGTTATAGTGCAAATCGTGTTATCGTGTTACCGTGTTATCGTCTTTTACGAACTTTAATACAACAACACGAAAAACACAATAACACGCTAACACATTAACACGCTAACACAAAACAACAACACCCCAACACACTAACACATCAACAGATAAATTATGTCTAAAGAAATTAGTTTTAATACAGATGCCCGCGAAAAACTCAAATCGGGTATCGACGCATTGGCAAATGCAGTAAAAGTAACCCTCGGACCCAAAGGGAGAAATGTAGTTAT
>CALHBW010000173.1 GCA_937930625.1 uncultured Saprospiraceae bacterium
TATGAGAATTATGAATCCAAAGTCAAGAAAATGACGGGCGATGAAATTTCCGAGTTATTGGATTACGGTGTAAATATTTTTTACAATCTAAATTGGTTTGTCAATGATTGATGGAAGAAATGTGCTGCCGGAATGTCACGCTGATACGCTGTTAATTCGCCTCATGGGATTTGAACATCCAACTCACCAGGATAGTATTGGAGCAGTTGCTAATGCCATGAAAGACCGTTACAAAAATAAAGCAGCAGTAGGTGTCATTGATGATAATAAAGGAAGCATCCCAAAGTACTTTGATGATTTTCAAACAGAAAGCAGAACCGGTAATTTTATTTTCAAACACCTACCGGATAAAAAACGATTTCTCGTAGTTGTAACACCTGCTTTTGAAAGTTGCATGTTCAATATTGCGGAAGAATTAGAAGTCAATCCTATTAAATACGGCTTCAAATCACTAAAGCAATTCAAAAATGCCACCAAAGATGAAAACGTTCACAACAACCAAAACGTCAAACAATTCCTCAATACATTAATCCAAAAGAAAGACTCACCATTGAAAGAAGTCAAAACATGGATTATCGAAAAATTAGAAGACTAACACATTTACTCATTTATTCATCTACTCATTCTCACAATGCCAACTCTTCCTCATGCGCCTGCAAAACCCTAATAATAAAATTAATATGTTCCGTAAAATCCACGCCCATCATTTCCACACCTGCCATCACTTCGTCGCGTTCCACACCTGCGGCAAATTTTGGATTTTTAAATTTTTTCTTCACTGATTTCGCGCTCAAGCCCTCCAATTTGGTCGGGCGAATCTGCGCGGCGGCGATGATAAAACCCGTTAATTCGTCACAGGCAAGCAAGGCTTTATCCAGTAATGTATCGTATGGTACATTCCATTTCGTGTAATGTGCGGAGATGGCGTGTGCCATTTTTTCTTCGCCCATATCTCGGAGTTTCTTCACAATAATATTCGGATGTTCTGACGGATACTTTTCGTAATCTGCATCGTGTAAGATGCCTGTGATGTACCATTCATCGGCATCTTCACCCAGTTTTTGGGCATAGGCTTCCATCACCATACCTACCGTAAGGCAGTGGCGGTGCAGACTCGGATTTTCTATCATTTCATCCAGTATAGCGCGGGCTTTTGTTCTGTCCATTCAAATTTATTTATTTTATTATACAAAAAAACTAAAATATTTTTAATATGTATTTTTTAATAAAAAAAATACAACCTGAAAACATTATCGCACTAAAAATATTCACTCATTCACTCATTCAAAATTCACATCCTAAAATATTTTTTTCTACATATAGTCATTCACATCCCCGTCACAAATATCCACAAAACCCACAAGCGTTCCTACCTGCTACGCGATATTTTTGACAACAATTGATACTCACACACTAAAATTTCTACTCAAACAAAAGAATCAAAAAATAACTATAATCATGAGAGCAACATTCACATGGATGCTAATACTTGCTATGGTGGCTACTTCATCATTTGCACAAGTTAGTAAAGAGAATTACAAAGTACAACTTAAATCAGCTAATTTTATACCTTCCGAAGCCCTTTCCGACTTCACAGAGCAGCCTCAAAAACTGCAAGATATATTATTCCAAGACGAATATTATGTCGTTCTGCAATTCAAAAATTTACCCAACCAACATACACGTAAGCAACTCGCCGATGCAGGTATTCGGTTGCTGGCTTATTTAGGAGCGAATGCTTATCAAGCCACCGTTTCGCAGGATATTACAGCACAAAAAATGACGGCTGCCAAGCTCCGCGCATGGGCAAAAATGCCCGTACAAAGCAAGGTGAATACCTCGCTTCGTGCAGGAGATTTGCCGCAATGGGCAACCCAAATTGCCAACAAAATTGACCTCACCCTCGTGCTTCACGATGAAGCAACAAATAGCGTTCAAAATCATTTGGAAAATATCGGCTGCGAGCTACTCGGCAAAGCACTCAACAATCCTCATCACCTTGAGGTACGTGCTGATATTGAACAAATTATGACTTTAGCTGCCTTACCTTTCGTAGCACATGTAGAGCCTGTCAAAGCACCTGATGTAAAGCTCAATCACTACGCCGTTCCTGCTATGCGTATAAATCCGGTTCGTGCGGGTTTCTTGGGCAATCAGCGATGTACAGGTGCAGACGTTACGATTGGTATCGGTGATGGTGGTTATGTGGAAGACCACGTTGATTTTGAGTATCGCGTGACCAATAAAACAACCCTTGATATTTGGGGTTCGCACCAATATCACGTAGCAGGCATCGTAGCAGGTACAGGCAATATTAATCCGTGGAATGAAGGTATTGCCTATAATTCCATGTTGATTATGGAAATCACGAGCAATATCATCGCCAAATCTCCTGATTACCATGCACAAGGCATGATGGCAACGAATAATTCATACGGACCATCCAGTTTCGATTGCAGTTCTTCGGGCGAATACAATGCAACCAGTCAAACGGTTGACCAACAAATGTTGGACATGCCCGAACTCATGCACATCATTGCTGCGGGCAATAGCGGCTCAATGACTTGTACAGGCTATCCACAAAGTTTTAATACGGTATTAAGAAGTTATTCCAGCAATAAAAATGCACTGACCGTCTCGGCAACTTCACACAGAGGGCGCACGACCACATTCAGCAGTCGCGGACCAGTACAGGACGGACGCCTAAAGCCCGATATTGCTGCTCCCGGAAAGAGTATCATTTCCAATGGCAATGATTATGATTATGTTATGATTAGCGGTAGTAGTATGGCTGCGCCGGCAGTAGCAGGTGCTTGGTCATTGATGGTAGAGGCGTACCGCAAACAATTCAATACCGACCCAAAAGCAGCACTTCTCAAAGCCTATTTGATGAATACAGCAAACGACATCGGCAATCCCGGACCGGATTATACTTTTGGTTACGGAATGCCTGATGTAGCGCGTGCGGTACAGGCTTTGCGTGAGGAGCGTTTTTTCCAAGAAAATATTTCAAACGGACAATACGATGAATATACAATAGAAGTCCCAAGCAATGCCGCCGAAGTACGCGTAATGCTGTACTGGCACGATAAAGAAGGGAATCTGACTGCCTCAAAAGCCCTTGTAAATGACCTCCAACTCACCGTCACTGCCCCCAATGAAATCGTTTACCATCCGTGGATACTTGACCCCACTCCGGCGAATGTCGATAATGATGCCACACGCGGTATTGATAATTTGAATAATGTAGAACAAGTAACATTCAGCAATGAAACACCCGGCGAAGCACTTCCCGGCACCTACACCATTCGCGTGACGGGGGCAGAAGTACCCGAAGGTCCGCAGGAATATTTCGTGGTATATGAAGTCATTACAAACGGCGTGGACTTGGTTTATCCTGTTGGTGGTGAGACATTTATGCCGGGAGCAAGAGAATTTTTCCGATGGAGTGCGGCGGGTCCGGGCAAAAACGATGTCACCGTACACTACTCTGTCAACGACGGCATTACATGGAAAGAAATACCAACCGATGCCTCACATGTAGAGGAAGGTTATGTCGATTTTACTTTCCCCGAAAATCTACAACACACCAATGTAGGACGCGTAAAAGTCACCATTAATAACGGTGCTACATCCTCAATGAATCAATATCCCTTCACCGTCATGCAACAACCCGTACTTGATACCCCTCAATCTTGCGGCGGCAAAATTTTCCTTAATTGGAATGACGTAGAAGGTGCAGTAGCCTATGAGATAATGCGGCTCGATACTTTTATGAAACCACTCGCTGTTACCAATGCAACAAGTTTTGTTATTGATAATCAGCCAACGCTCGGCGATGAATGGTACAGCGTTCGCCCAATTAGCGCGACCAATCATCGCGGCTTCAGAGCCATTGCCCAAAATGCGGTCAGAGACAATTTACCTTGTCCCAACTTTAGTGATGTACGGGTCAAACGCATCCTTTCGCCTGTTTCTGCCGTTGGACGCGAATTTACGAATAGCTCACATTCGCCCAATCAATTGATTAGTGTCGAATTGGAAAATAAAGGCAATATGCCCGCAAGCAATTTTGATGTATCATTTGCATTGAATGGCGTCACACTCGTCACCGACCAATTCACAGGTACAATTCAGCCCGGCGAATTAGCAGAATTTACCTTTGGTTTTGGAAAAGACTTTACCGCACCGGGCATACATGAATTGACGGCAACAACTTCTCTCGCAGGCGATGTCAATCCGGCAAATGATGCTGTTCCCGAATCTGTCACTTTATTGCAACTTTCCAATCCACCGCTCACTGCGCCAATTGACGTTGAAGAAGATTTTGACGAGCTTGAAGCTGATGTTATTCAACAAAATAAAATGGGTGTAGGTGGTTTGCCATTCCTTGATTTCCAGAGCAGCAATCCCAATGGCGAATTGGTCATTGGAAATAATTTTGCTATCGAAGGCAAAGCTATCACACTCAATAATGTAGCTGATGGTGTAGAAGCAATTAATGAATTAATCATCACAAAAAATCTATCGAATTTTAGCTTGCGTGGTGCAGTCGGTAAAATTCCGATACAAACACTTTTCCTTGCATTTCAATACAGAAGTCATCAACAGGAGTTGAATCCGAATAATCGCGTTTTCGTGCGTGGTAGCGAAATTAATGAATGGGTTCCGGTTTATGATTTAGATTTGGAGGCTTCCTTGAGTCAAGGTCTTTTTGCACAAACCGGCTCTATCAACGTTGGGCAGTTGCTCATCAATGCAGGGCAAGAACTTTCCGAAAGCTTTCAGGTAAAATTCAGCCAATCAGGTGTTTCCGGTGCAGATGACCCATTTAATAGCGATGGTTTTACTTTTGACAATATCAAAATCGAAGAGGGTATTGAACTGCCTGTCGAATTGGTATTTTTTGAAGCAAAAAAAGCACCAAATGAGCGCGATGCCATCGTTTCATGGCGCACATTGACAGAGACCAATAATGATTATTTTGTATTGGAAATGGCAGAAGAGAATATAAACGGGCAAATAGATGCTTTCAACGAAATATATCGCGTAAATGGCGCGGACACGACGATTTTTCCGCAAAATTATGAGTATATTGACAATAAACCAAATAAAATGTCAACACGCTACTATCGCCTCAAACAAATTGATTTTGACGGTGCGTATGCCTATTCGGAAATCAAAGCCGTTAATTTCGATGATGATGACGCAGTCATCAATGTTCACCCTGTTCCATTCAAAGAGGAAGTACATGTTACAGTGAAAAGCAGACCGGGCGCGTCACTTACTATTCGCGTGTCGGATATGTCAGGTCGTACTATCCGACAACAACAATCAGAACTTCAAACTGAAGGTGTTCACAAAGAAACTGTCAATATGAACGAAGCACTTCCCGCGGGTGTCTATCTGATGGAAGTCAATATGGACGGATTCAGACAAAACAAAAAAATTATCAAGCAAGAGTAAGTGGAAGTACAAGTTTATCCCGTACAGTTGTCGGGAAACATACTACTATACATGAACTCTAAACCAGAACGTCTTGCTGAATTTATTTCAGTATCTCCCGAGCTACAAGCACGATGTTAAATGTGAGTTATAATTTTGTATTTTACTTATAATCAAAAAGTTAGGTGTTTTGTGCAGCATTGGTTTTCTATCGTTCGGGAGATGCTGAAATAAATTCAGCAAGACGGTTGATTTTTGATTTTTTAACTCATGTATAGTAGTATGGTCGGGAAAGTTTAAGTTTAAATAAGTAATTCATTTTCAATGAATTATCATAATTAAAAGTGTCGCTTAGTTCAGTCCACCCACTTACCAAGACAGAATTAGATTTAGAATGTATTTGAAGGCTATCGGTTCATAGTTTATAGCTTTTAAACAAGTTCTAAAGATAATTCTGTCTTGGTACTTAAATTCATTGACATTAAATCAACTGCATTATACGACTATTTCAATGTAAAATGGTAAGCGCATGTTACATTTTTCGGCTAGCCGTTTAAGTTTGCTTGTGGGATAGTACTCGTCTGACGAAGGTTTTTGTGAAATGTAGTGATTTGTCTCATAAAATATTCGCATTGAATAAAGGGATTCGTCTGACGAGTATTCGCTT
>CALHBW010000174.1 GCA_937930625.1 uncultured Saprospiraceae bacterium
TTTATACTTCTTCAATGAAATGGTTATTTATACCCGATAAACGCCCATTTCATTGAATCGTCTAAAGAAAAAAATCGGCTCATCTAGGAATTTAGTGGAACGTAAAAGGAGTGCGTAAATCGTTTGTATGTTGTGAGCATAAGTCGGCGGACATTTTGAAAATGTCAGGCGACAGAATTAGTACACGATTATTTTATTATCAATAAGTTATAAAATAAAAATAATGCAATTCGTTCTGTAGAAAAATTAAATTAAAACATAGATACAACTCGCCTGACATTTTCAAAATGTCCGTCGAGTGGGCTTTCCACTAAATTCCTAGATGAGCCAAAAAATCTAATTCTAAAATTACGAACTTATTTCATACACGCCCCTAATGAACTCAATAAACCTAATCAACTCAATAAACCCTTACCCAATTCTCTCCAATTCCGGCAGGTCTTTCACGACCATCTGAATCATATCACGAATATAGGCTTCCAATAGGATTAATTTATTGACTTTCAACTGTTCTACGACTTCGGGTTTGTAGTGTCGGACGGTGATGAGTTCGAGATTATCTTGTTGGGTAATTTGGAAATCTTCGCTCAAATCTTCTATCAATGCTGCAATGCGTTTAGGTCGATTCGTAAGGCAAACAGAGAAACTAATCGCGGTGTTTTGCATCATATTGACCTTGAGTTGGTACTTGGCGAGTGCCGCGAAAATCACACTCAAATTATCTTCCGCTACAAAAGAAAAATTGCGTGTAGAAATGTGCAATAAAATCTGCTCCTTCTCCACTACAATAATCGGCGGATAATGCGCTTCTGTATCGCTATTGATAAGTGTCCCCTCCCCCGTCGGTTCCACAAAAGATTTGACATACATCGGAATGTTTTTGTTTTGAAGTGGCTTGATGGTTTTCGGGTGAATGACTTTTGCACCGTAATAGGTCATTTCGATGGCTTCGCGGTACGAAAGGTGGTCTATTTTTGTGACATTTTTGAAAATACGCGGATTGGCAGTCAGGATGCCCGGCACATCTTTCCATACACTCATACTCTCAGCATCAAGGCAATAGGAAAATATCGCCGCCGTAAAATCCGAGCCTTCGCGCCCAAGTGTGGTCGTAAAATTTTCGGAAGTACCACCGACAAAGCCTTGTGTCAATACAAAACCCTTTTTGAGCAGGGGCAACACTACGCGATTGGCATTTTTCACAGTGGCTTCCCATTCAATCTTGGCGGCGCGATAGGTATTGTCCGTCAAAATCACATCGCGTGCATCAAGCCAAGTCGTTGGTAATTCGACTTTATTGAGGTAAGCACTTAGGATGCGTGTGGAGAGAAATTCACCGATAGAAACCACTTGGTCATAGATATAATCGTAACTTTCTTCGGGTGCTTCTTCGAGTACCCACTCTATTTCTACGAGGGTATCATTGACCGTATCAAAAATGGAATCATTCGCCTCAAAAAGCTCCTTCAAAACCGCATAATGCGCTTGCCGAACTTCTTCTAATCGTGCTTGTGCTTCTTCTGTTTTTTGATAATAGGCTTCCGCAACGCGCTCCAGCGCATTGGTCATTTTACCCATCGCCGACACGACGATGACGAGTTGCTCTCCTTTGTAATTTTGTAAAATATTGGCTGCGTTTCTGATTGCCTCTGCATCTTTGACTGATGCACCGCCAAACTTAAATACTCTCATGATAATGCTACAGTGCTTAAATGATGTAATGCTTAAATTGGCGTGATTAGTCAGTGTGTTAGTACCTAAATCTTGAACTCTTGCGCGTTGTTCGCAAAAGATGAGTAGATGAATAAATTTGAAATGAAATAATGTTTTAATGAATCAATAAACTCAAGCGTAAAAACATCTACTCATTTTATCATGTACTCATTATGGTAGTGGCTTCGCCACGTTGGGAAGGATTAGTATAGAAAAAGGTTATTCATTTTCGGAATTGAATATTAATTGGACGGAAAGAAACCCATAAGGTTAAAAACTTATAGGTTTTAGATACCAGCGTTTTATAAAAATAAATAATTTAAACTTATTGTATTTGTCCAATTAATAAATAGTCCCGTTCATTTTTAATAGAAAATATACTCCTTAAACGATAGTGCCTTTTTCATGACGAATACTCCACAACTAACTAATAACCAATCACTAATCAACTGATTACCAACACCAATTTAAATGGTATCCAAAAAATCAAGCGCAAGTTCAATTTTATATTTGGCTACACCAATACTTTTTATGAATATTTTCACAAAAAATCAAAATTGAACTTGCGCTTGTTTTTTGTACAAATGATTAGAAACTACTCGCTATCTCCTCCTCTTCTGAATCGTCAAATAATCCAGATAATACAACAACTTGATAGAGAATAAATTATCAGGCGTAATATCTTCATTTAATACCGCCCAGTTGTCAAGATAATTATAGGTAAATTCAGTATTATTATTCAGCAAGGTACGTTTCCAGATGATATTAAACTCACTGCCCGGCGCGAATCTAAAGCGATAAATCAGGTCAATATTATACAAATTGAAACTTGTATTATTGTCTTCATCATAAGTCGTGCTGCGGAGTGTGCCATCTTGTCGCAATTGGAAATATTCCTGATAATCCACCAATGCCCAGTAATGACGCCCTCGCGCCGTGATAGCCATTTTCGGACTAAAAATAATATTTGCCGTCACTGCCGTAGTAATCTCCCGACGGTCACGACGTCCTATGATAATTGCGCCATCTGCGCCGTCATCAGCAAATCCATAGTCATTTTTTCGGGTGACATAATCCAGATTACCTTGTAGATTCAAGCCACGTCCAAAACGCAATCGCGCAAGTGCGCCATATCGCGTAGCCCGCGCATCCCATTCAGGATAAGCACGATAGCCAAAATTAAATTGATAAGAAAAAGGGTTCGCCAAATCCGTAGCTAAGAAAGTATTAAACTCATAATTTTTGGGGACAAGAAAGGGTGAACCTTCCCGACGCGATTCAAAATAATCATTCGATTCACGCGGAAAATATTCCCCGAAAACACCCATACCCAAGTTATTGCTGAATGTCCACCAAGCACCACCTTCTACAAAATAATTCGCAAAAGCCAGTGGCGCAAAGCGTTGTTCGTGATTGATGCCTCCATAAAAATTCAGGTCATAAAAACCGTAAAACGAACGCAATAATTTATACTCCACCCTGCCTCTGTGAAAAATGCGATTCTGTGTAGAAAAGCCCAAATCATTGGCGTCATACTTCCGACTTTCCACATCGCGCTCTACACTATATCTGAACCTGCCACCAAATTTCCCGGCTTTCACATTATAAGCAAAACCTGCCTGACCACGCGGATTATCATTCTCATCCCGAAGGAAAAGCTGACTGATAGAACCGCGCCCAACAATGCCATAATTATTATCATTATCAAACAGCGCATATTCGAGTGCCGTCACATTGGCATCCCGAAAACCGCCGTTCGTCAAGTTAGAAACGATAGTATCGCGCACGCTGCCCCCACGTACTACATTTGTATTCGTAAAACTAACATGCGAATTATTGGGTAATAATTGGTCAATTACGATGACATTATAATTCGTTGCCGGACCTGTCGGAATCTCTCTAAAAATCGCGCCGTTGCCCTCCTGTGCTTCGGCAAATGTTCTGCCTGTCAAGGCATTAAAAATCCCGATGCCCGTACCTTTGCGACTGCGACTTGTCAATTTAGTGGCATTGACAAGTGGTGCTCTGACAGGATTTTGAGTAAGTGTCTGCGAAGGTGACAGAATATTTTGCTCTCCAAGCGGAAGGTTCGCATCGTCTTCCAATAATTGTCGATAAACGGGTTCCTCTCCTATTCTGCGCGAATAAAAAATTCCGCCTCTGTCAAAAATTTCAAATCCTTCGGTAAAAAATGGTCGGTTCTCATCAAAACGTTGTTCAAACGGACCAAGATTCAGCACCACATCATCAAAACGCACCTGTCCGAAATCCGGTATCAGCGAAAAATCCAAAGTCGTCGTTTCGCTAATCCCAACACGTAAATCAACTCCTCCTGAAAGGTTTGAGTTCCAATTGCTCGTATCACGACCTGTGGGAATATAGTCAAAACGATTCAACAGATAAGGCGTAAATGAAAGTCGTACAGGCGGTTGAATTTTACGAATCCCATGCAAGCGACCAAATTGATTCACAAAGCCACCCACCGCAGGGTTCACCTCATTCCAAAAAGCCGTTTCATCATTTTTATCCGTTATTCGCATAAAATTAATGCCCCAAACCTGCACATCCTTATCAGGAAAACGCAGCGCAGAATAAGGAATTTTCATCTCTACTGTCCATGCGTTCCGGTAGGTTTTTACGGCACTATCCCACACCGCATCCCAAGCCAAACCGTCACTTTGCACCAAAGGGTCATCTTCCACATCTGCCACTACGCCCTCATAAATACGCTCTCCGGTACGCCCCGACGACATGTACCTATCCAAAGAAGGCACAGTGATACGCGGCTGCCGCACACCACCAAATACCGTAGCTTCTTCATTCTCCCGATTCACCGATACATCCAATTGTACGCCCGATGCCGTCACCCCAAAGCCAAAAGCATTTTGCCCCTGTGCATAGGGGTCGATAAATACCTGAAAAATATCTGTTTGTAGAGAATTATCATCCCGCACACCCAGTTCCTTTGCTACTCGCGACACATCTTCTTCATTGATAATCGCCGAAACATAAATTGCCTTATCATCGTACAAAATACGAACTTCAGTCTGTTGTGCAGCCTCCACACCCGGCATCGGAAAGTAAGCGATAAAATCTTTGGCGGGTCTTGCCTCCTTCCACGCTGCATCATTCAGCAAACCATCAATTTGAGGAGGCGTATCTGTGCGTTTGGCGTACATGCGCTTCATACTTTGTGCATGTGATGTTTGCACAAAAAAGCATAGCAACATGAAAACAGAAAAACAATAAGACAAGCATTTGCGGTTAAATATAAAAACATGGCGCATATTGAACAGTTTTGTTAACACGGGTTACGAGTTACGAGTTAATAAATTGTGAGTTACCAAATACATACAAAAGAAATAATATTATACTGTGAACGGTATAAATTTCGGAAAATATTAACATTTATATTTCACGCAGAGGGCGCAGAGTACGCGGAGAAATACTATAAAATCTCTGCGACCTCTGCGTTCTCTGCGTGAATTAGCATTTTCCGAAATTTACCCCGTTTAGAGTATAAGTACATTCTATCTTTATTAACTTTCGGAATTATCCCTTAATTACGTTACTTTTTAACGCAATTTGGCAACTCATAACTCATAACCCACAACTCGTAACCCGTAACCTTTTAAAAAATTACGGCAATATTAAGTTTAAAGTTACAATTTATGACGTTTTTTTCAGTTTGAATAAAGGGAAATCGTCTCTATTGTGACAACTTTTTGTTTTTTATTACATTTGTGTAGTTAGATGTGAGACGAGAGACAAAAGATGTAAGACGAGAGATTTAACGTGATTTTTTTATCTAAAATGTAAAAGTAGCAAATATTACGTGTATATTTTTTTGTTTTTTATTTGTAAAAAATTTAAAATGAATAAGTTATAAAAAAAAATGCACCATAAAACTTTTATATTTTACATTCAAAAAAATCCTACTCGCGTCTCTCTTCTCTAATCTCTAATCTAATCTCTCTCGTCTCATTTCTAATTTAAGAATTATTTAACGTATATGAAACGCATAGTATTGTTAAACGCCCTAATGATTTTAATGTTTTCTGCTGCTTTCGCCCAAAATTATGATGGGTTCAAAGCATGGGAACGCGGTGATATAATGTCCGCTAAAAACGCTTTTGAATCATTATACGACAGTAAAAAAACGCGTGTAGTCGGTGCTTACGGCTTGGCATTAGTTTATTCGGACGAACGCTACCCGGAGCGCGACATGAAACGCGCCTTCGATTATGTAAGCGAAGCCCGCGATGCACATAAGGAGTTGAAAGACTCGCAAAAAGCCGAATTGACGAAAAATAAATTCAAGTATTCGCTCATGAAAAATCTGCGCGACCAAATACTGAATACCGTCATTACAGAGGCAAAAGAGAAGAATACAGAAGAGGATTTAAATTATGTCGTTCAAAATTTCAAATTATCTTCCGAACCGAAAAAGGAAATATACCTTCTCCGAAATACTGCCGCACTCGAAACCGCCAAATTGCTCAATACCTATGCAGATTATGCCAAAATCTACGAAAATTATGAGCGTAGAGACTTCACCCGCTACTCACCCGAAGTAGCCGATGAAGTAGATTTGGGATTATTTGAGGCTTTTGTCGCAGAAAACGGCTATAAGTTGGATAAATTCAAAAAGGCGCATCCACAAAGCCCCTTTTCATCGGGCAGCACAGCCGACAAATTCATAGCAGCCTACAAAACGGGCAAAGCCGAAACACTCGAAACATTCGCCAAAACATATTCCGGCAATACACTCGCGGATATTGCCAATATAAAAGTTCAGATGATGCGCGGCACCAGACCCAACAAACCTACTGCATCCAATACATCCGGCAAGCCTGATAAATCTAACGACATTGCAAAACCCAAACCCAAGAAAAAATCGTGGGACGAACTCCTCACATGGATAAAACCCCAACTCAATGCCGGAAAATGGGATGAAGCAGCCCGTAAAATGGAAAAATACAAGCAGGATTTCACCAATTATCCGGCTTATTTGGAGTTATACGAATTGCTGACACGCCCCTCGGATATGATCACCCGGCGTCCTATAGCAGCCGCCAATTCTTCCGCTGATGAGCATATGTTGTGCCTGACAGCAGACGATAAAACGATGTATTTTGCAGGCGACTCACGCGACGACGGTGTAGGAAGTGATGATGTTTTCGTATCAAAATATTCAAACGGTAAATGGTCTAAACCAAAGGTAGTCAAAGACATCTGTACCCCCTACGGCGAAGTACCACTCTCCGTCAGTGCCGACGGCAAGCGTTTGATTCTCTACCAACCCGTTTATGATGAAAGAACTGACAAAACAAAAGGTGCGATTACTTACTCGGATAAAACTTCGAGAGGTTGGAGCAAAACCAAGCCCTTCCCTTCTCCGCTAAATAATAGCTATTGGCAAGCCGATGCCCAAATGACTGCCGACGGTCAAGGAATGATTCTAACGGTCATGCGAAAGGCAAGCGATAAGCAAACTGACATTTATTATGTACCGAAAAATGGTAATAAATGGGGTGCACTCGTCAATCTCGGTAGCAATGTCAATACCCCCGGAAATGAACGTACACCATACCTTCACCCGGATATGCAGACGCTATATTTCAGCTCCGACGGACGCGGTGGACTTGGCGGCATGGATGTTTTTATGACTACTCGTCAGGGCGATTCGTGGACATCGTGGAGCAGACCTGTCAATCTTGGTAGAGACATCAATACCACAGGTACAGATTGGGGGTACAAAATCACAGCAGACGGCGATCGTGCCTTCTTCGCATCGGGTAATCCCAGACAGGATTTATACGAAATCGACCTGCCTGAACGCTATCGTCCGGGTACAGTTGACCCTCTTGCAGCCTTAGATTCGGAAGGTAAAGGTAAAATCGACACCGAAACGAATGATATAGAAAAAGCAGCTAAGGAGAAAGAGGAAGCCGAAAGGTTGGCAGCGGAAAAAGCAGCCAAAGAGAAAGAAGATGCTGAAAAATTGGCAGCAGAAAAAGCAGCCAAAGAGAAGGAAGATGCTGAAAAATTAGCCGCAGAAAAAGCAGCTAAAGAGAAAGAAGATGCTGAAAAATTGGCAGCAGAAAAAGCAGCCAAAGAAAAAGAAGATGCTGAAAAATTAGCCGCAGAAAAGGCAGCTAAAGAAAAGGAAGATGCCGAAAGGTTGGCAGCAGAAGAAGCAGCTAAAGAAACCGTAGAAGTTGCCACCGCAACGCTTGAGGTTGCCGATGTAGAAGTCGCGATTGAAAAAGGACAAACCTACTCTTTCGCCGACCTGCTTTTCGGCTACAATTCTGCCCGTATCAATGCCGATTTTCATTATAATCTTGACCAAATCGCTACGGCACTCAACGAATCCGGCACTTCCATCACCGTAGCAGGACACACAGACGATAAAGGCTCACGCGCCTACAACTTAGAACTCTCTCAGCGCAGAGCCGAATCCGTAAAAACTTATCTGGTCAGCAAAGGTATTGACCCCGCCAAGATACAAGCCGTCGGCTACGGCAAAGCACAACCCATCGCCAGCAATGACACAGATGAAGGACGAGCAAAGAATCGTCGTGTAGAAATTGTTTTTGAACGACGGTAGAAGAGAAGAGAGAGAAGAGAGGTGAGACGAGAGAGAAGATATTAAATTTCTCACGTCTCACATCTCTTGTCTCACATCTCAAATCTCTTGTCTCTCCTCTCTCGTCTCACATCTCTTCTCTCTCCTCTCAAATCTCTTGTCTCTCCTCTCTCGTCTCACATCTCTTGTCTCTCCTCTCAAATCTCTCGTCTCTCGTCTCTCCTCTCAAATCTCTCTCGTCTCACCCCTATATTAACCCAAAATTAAATTCTCCTGCTCGTCTCCTCTGCGACCATACATTTTCCCGTTTTTATTGTACTTTTGCATTGAATTTAAAATTAAAATTCAGACAGAAAGCAAAGAGGAAGTTTAGGGCATGATTAAATCTCTCATCCCAAATCTCTTTTCTCACCTCTCTTGTCTCTCGTCTAACATATTCATTCAAAATTATAATTATACATATGAAAACAATTTTATTCACATTCTTCTCCATGTTTGTTGCGGTGGGTTTGATGGCTCAATGCAGCGACCTATTTATTTCCGAGTATCTCGAAGGCTCCAACAACAACAAAGCCCTCGAAATCTACAATCCTACTCAGCAAGCTATCAATTTGAGTGGCTATGCTATCGGGCGTTTCAGCAACGGCTCTACCAATCCTTCATCCGACCCCGTAGTGCTACCTGATGTCATGCTTCAGCCTTACGATGTGTATGTCATCGTACTGGACAGACGCCAAGAAGACGGTACAGGTTTCGACCTTCCAGCTTGGAACGGCTATAATGTATTTGATATTCTGACGGATGAAATCACCAACGACACCATCATGGATTTTTGCAGAGACGAGCCGCGTCTTTTTGTACAATATGTTGACGATAACAGCGATGGTGCTTTTGAGTACAGCGATACCTACAACCCGGATTACGACCTCCAAGCCAAAGCCGATACTTTCGCCTGCCCCGATTATAATACCAACAACGGCATGAGCTATAATGGCAATGATGCAGTATTTCTCATTACAGGTAACTCAATAGCCAGCGATGGTAGTAATATTGTAGATGTAGTCGGTGTCATCGGTGAAAATCCTGAAAACACCATCGGACAACCTGCATGGACAGATACTTTCGGCAAATGGGTCACGCGAGACATCACCATCGTGCGTCGTGCCGGAGTACAAGAAGGTTCGGGCGTAGTAGCCGCTGTTCTTAGTGATACACTCGCCTATAATGAATGGGATTATTACTGCAATAACGACTTTACCAATCTCGGTTCACACGAATGTAATTGTGACCCGAATTTTGTTGGTATCAATGAAGTCGTCAATGAAATTCCGGTCAATGTACAGCCTAATCCTGCAAGCAATTGGTTGTTGGTCAATGCACCACAATACATCCAACAAATTGAAGTGTATGATTTGGCAGGAAAGAAAGTTTTCCAACAAAATTATGACAACTTCAGCACCGAAATTCGCCTGAATGTCAATGATTATCAAAGTGGTATGTACGTAGTCAATGTTATTTTTGATGACAATCAACGTACTGTTAAGAAATTTGTAGTTAAGTAATGATTAATGATTAATGGTCAATGGTCAATGGTTAATTTGTAGGACGCGAGCGAACGCAATCTTTTGCATTTTATTTGTTTTTTTTCATTGAAAATAAATGAACGTACACATACTACAAGAAATTAACCATTAATCATTAACCATTAACCATTGACCATTAACCATTAAACAAACACATGTTCAAACATATACTCTTCCTTATCGTACTCCCCTTATTTGCTTTCAATTTAAATGCTCAAACTTACACGCTAAGTGGAAAAATTACGGACGGTGATTTGCTCGAACCACTTATTGGTGTTACAGTTTTTGCCGGAGAAAAAGGGGCTGTTACGGATTTCAACGGCGATTATACACTTGAATTGCCGAATGGTACGCATGACGTCCAGTTCTCTTATGTCGGCTTTGAAGACCGCATGGAGACGGTTGTCATCAATGGTGCGCCTATGCGAAAAGACATCGTGATGGGCGAATCGTCGGAAGTGCTACAAACCGTCACCGTCACCGCAGATATTGCCATTGAA
>CALHBW010000175.1 GCA_937930625.1 uncultured Saprospiraceae bacterium
CTCATCCGCTTTGTCAAAAAAATGAATAAATTGCCTTATAACAACCAACAAGCCACCCAAAAACTCCAAAAAAAGATAGAAGAATCCGCAGCCGTAGCCGATAAAAAATGGTTGTTGGAAAAAATTGAAGTATATTTGTAATACCAACTATTCCCTATTTTACTCAAACACCTCAGCTTTCTACAATTCCCAAAAAATGTCTTTAAAGTGGAATCTAATACTACAATTAATTTCCATATCTTTGCATTACGATACCAAACAAAATGCATTTTTTAACAACAAAATTAATTAGCAATGAAAAACATTCTGATTATGACTGGACTAGTAATGTTCCTGTTTTCAACCACCCAATTATCAGCCCAAAGAGAAATTTTAGACACACCTCCAGTATTTATTACACTTGGCACAGGCATCAATCACACCGGACTTTTGAGTATTGGTGTCGAAGTACCTGTACACGAAAACATCGCTGTTTTTGGAGATGCCGGAGTTGGTGGCTGGGGTTTGAAACTCGGTGCAGGTGTGGGATATTTCCCCAAATCTGTACGAAAAGGACCGGGACTCAATCTGGCTTACTATACTGCTAGCGGTAGCGGCGGCGAGCCACTTGCACAGTTTGAAGACGGTAGTAATTCATACGAATTTATAATGAGTAGAGTCGGTACATTGAATTTTACCTATTCACAAAATTGGCATTTGGGCAGACGCGGTAAATTTTCACTCGTCGCAGGTTATGCCGTTGCAGCCGGAAATAAAGACACCAGTTACGTAGATGCTTTGGGTCAAGAAATCAATGACGTAGCCAGAACATTTATGGGAGTCATCCATCCGGATGGACTGATAATAGGTATTAAGTTTCTCTTTGGTGTAGGAGGAAGAGGGTAAAAATTATTAAGGATGAATGATGAATTTTAAGCAAAAAAAATATTTATTATGAGAAAAATAATAAATTCGAGTATGCTTATTATTCATCGTTCATTGTTGTTCATCGTTGTTTTATTATTACTCATCATTTCTTGCAATAATAAACCTCAATCCTCTCCACCCATTTCCGGCGAATACGGCGACCACCTCATCCTCGCTTATAATGAATCTACCAAAGAAATTTCCGGCATTTACCAATCACAAATTAATACGGAAAACGAAGCGCAGGATAGTTGTTATTTCTATTTTGTAGGAAAATTTGCAGGAGAAAAAACGAATATTATCAGTTGGCGTATCGGACATCGTTTGGAGGAAATTTTCGGGGTGATGACCATACGAGATTCACTTTCTTTTGATTTATCATTCGAAAAAAAACATATAAATTGTACAGAAAAACAAGGGTTTAGCGATATTTATCATTTAAATAAAAAAACAAATTGGCGGTATATTCGCACGATAAAAGCGGATTTTGCGGGTTTATACATACAAGCAAATAATTTAATGCCTTCTATAGATTCCGTTTGGCAAAAAGGCACGATAATCAAAGTAACCGATAAAAAAATAGACTGGGTAAAAACATCAGAAGGTTGGTGGATACGCGAGCAGGATGTGATACGTTTTCCCGGCTAAAGTAAAACGATTTTGCAAATCGTCACGTCTGCAAAGAAACGATTTGCAAAATCGTTTCAAGTTCAAAACTTCCGATAATACCGCAGCATCACGCCCACCGTAAGTGCCAAAAAGACCGACAATATCCCGAAGGCATAGACCACATGATTGTCTTGATGAAAAAACGCCATGGCAAACATGCCGATAAACAACAATCGAAATAAAATATTCGTAATAAAAAAGATACTTCCCGCCCTGCCGTAAAACTGATTTGGCACTCGCTCAAAAAGGTAATTGATACGCATAATACGTGTACCTGCATTGGTGATTCCCAAGAGCAAAAACATCGCATACAAAATCGCCAGGCTCTTACTCACCGCCAATACCGCAAACAAACCCGCCGTTAAAAAAGTCATCAAAATCACCGCCGCCACCGTACTCATAGATTTGAAAATACGCCGTATTGCTATGCCCGCAAACACTGCCCCAAGCGCGTAACAAATCTCCGCCGAAGCAAAAACATCGCCGCTTTCGTGGAGGTGATTATCCACATAAATAGCTGCGAGATAAAAGGTCGTCACCAGTACCGTCACAAAGATGGAAAACGAGGTCACTCCGAAAAGTAAAATGTAAGGATTCGATTTGAGATACTGCCACCCCGTTTTGAATCGCTCAATGACAGAACCTCGCTCAATCACCCGTTCTTTCAACGAAACATAATTTATCGCTATCACAAAGAAAAAACCAATCAAATAGGTGATAGCATCTAGCGCAAAAATCTCATGCAATGCCCAAGCCTCAAACGCAAAAGGCAGTTGGAATGTCGTGCCGATGAGTTCGAGTGTACCATCGGGAACGCCTTCGAGCAGTATCGCCGCAGCCGCCCCTGCGAGTACGCTGGTGAGTTGCCCCTGAATCTCGATGTAGGATGCCACTTTTCCATAAAAATCCGGCTCGGTAATCTCTTGTACAAAAGCATACAAATTGGGATAATGCACATTATAATTGAAAAAAGTCATCGCAAAGACTACCGCCACCCAATACCAGGGCAAGCCCCCCAACTGATAACCCATCGCCGCTACGCCCGACATCAGGAAAAAACTCACTATCGTCAGCACCATAAAAATGTGTTTGCGATTATACCTATCCACAAAAGTTCCACTTAAAGGTCCCCACACCAGCGAAATCAATGTCACCACCAAATATACCATAGCATAGGTACTCGCCTTGCCCGACTGCGTAAAGTACCACGGAATCGCAATCATACTAATTCCCTGCGATACCCCTGAAATTGAGTTGGCGATAAACAATAATATTATGGCAGAAAGGTTTTTCATTTAAACATGCTCTTAATGTAACTGAACTTTGGACATTGGGAAATTCGGTAAAACACTCATAATCAATAAATGTATTATTTGTGTTTTATTTCAAATTAATTTTATTGCAATTTTTATTCTACTGATAAATAACAAATTATGCCTTCGGTTTCACTTTAGCTACCGGAGGTTTCGTTCAACAATGTGTATATGTTCATTGCGAGCAAAAGCTCACAACGCCACATACACGAGCCCCTTAGGCACAAGCAAAAAGGAAAAAATTGGGAATCAAAATAATTTCGTGGAATTGCAATATGGCTTTTAGAAAAAAGTTTGAAAAGGTCGCCGAATTAAATCCCGATTTATTGGTCATCCAAGAATGTGAAAACGATTCTAAATTGAAAAAGCATTTAGAGTCAATGAATTACAATCAATTAATATGGTATGGAAATAATCCACATAAAGGAGTTGCAATTCTAAGTTTCAACTCTCTTGAAATAGAAATCAATCAAAATCACAATCCCGAATTCGAATACATAATTCCAATCAAATTAAAGGTAAATAGGAAAAAGATAAATCTCTTTTGTATTTGGGCAATGCCTCACAAAACACAAAGGGTTAGAAGATACATTGGACAAATCTGGGGAGCAGTAAATTATTATGAAAAGATTTTAAATAAAGATTCAATTCTTATTGGTGATTTCAACAGCAATGCAATATGGGATAAAAAGAAAAGAATTGGGAATCATACTGATGTCGTCAATTTTCTAAATCAAAAAGATATTCAAAGCATTTATCATCAGAAATTTGGAATAAATCATGGAGAAGAAAAACAGCCAACATTATTCCTTCTAAAAAAAGAAGATAAACCTTATCACATAGATTACTGCTTTGCATCTAAAAACCTATTTTCCAATAAAACAACTTTTGAAATTGGTAAATATGAAAATTGGATTAAATTAAGTGACCATATGCCGATAATAATTAATAACTTGAAAATATAAAAAAAGCCTGTGCCTAATAAGAGCATGTTTAGCCAGACCGTTCACTGTCATTAGAAAAAGTAAAAGTAATACATGAAAAAAGAAAAAAATGAATCGAATAATCAAAGAATTGAAAAGAGACCCGTTGCAATTAATTAGTTATATAAAAACTGATAGAATTGAAAAATGGTATTTAATTCCTTTCGATTATTGGGTAATGAATCATTGGGGGCAATATGGAATAAAGTGGGATTTGCCAGATGAAGAACAAGCTGATAAATTTTTAGGAATAGTCTCTAAATTCGAAGTTGACTTAGAAGAATTAAATGAAGCGAAAGAAATTAATAAGGAAAATTTGATTTCGAAAACGCTATTAGAACCGAAAGTCTATGCTGATTTTAAAGAAAAAACCTTTTTCTCTTTTTTTGGTGAATATGCTTTAGAAGATTCGATACTAAATTCATGGAAAGGAAAGTATTTCGATTTTAGAGAACTTATTCCAAAAGAAAATAATTATTGAAAAAATAAACACGAACGCCCGATAAATAAGCCTTCATGCCGCACACCGTACCAAGCACTCAAGCCTATATGAGGGCTTTTTATAAAATACGCCTCCGGCTTCACTTTAGCTATTGGAGGTTTCGGTCAACAAAGTGTAGAAACAAAACGAAATGAATAAAATAGCAATATTGTACCAAGCCCGGCTACCACCTATAAAGGATGGAATTCAAAAGCCTATGAAACCGGGAGGTTATTCTGACAGTGGAGCAGATATTGCATTTGAATTATTAAAAAATAATTTTGATGTAATTACACCTGTAGAAAATCCAAATCAAAACATTGATAAAGATTGGGTTTTTCCAGATACAAAAGATGGTATTGAGACGGCATTACAAAAAGGAGCAAAAATCTTTTGGTTAAATACGGTTCTATACCAACACCATACCATAGAAAACTATCTTGACAAGAACTTGGAAATTGTAGGACAAACACCCAAATCGGTTGATGTTTTTGATGATAAAATGTTTACTAACAATTTATTAAAATCCAATCATATTCCTATTCCAAAAAATGAACTTATCACCAGAGAAAATTATAATAATTTATCCTTAGCATTAGAGTTTCCATTGGTTTTGAAACCCATTAGAGGAAGAGGAAGTCAAGGAGTTACTAAAATTGACCATCGAAATGAACTCCTGGAAAATCTGAACAAAATATTTTCAGAGAATAATTATGGAAACGCCGCCTATATTGAACAATATTTGAACGGACAAGAAATTACAATTACCGTAATGCCAAAAGGAAATTACTCGATAAATAATAAGGAAGAATACTTTAGCAGACCCTGGTGTTTACCGGCAGTCAAAAGATTTAATCATAATAAGGGAATAGCACCTTATAATGGGATAGTAGCTGTGATAGAAAATAGTGAAGTTTTGAGTGATGATGAGTTACAGACTAAAGAGATTCAAGAAGTGTACGAACATTGTATCAAATCTGCTGAATTAATTGATATTAAAGCACCTATAAGGATAGATTGCAGGTCAAATAAAAAAGGGAAATACTTTTTATTTGACCTAAATATGAAACCAAATATGACCGGACCATCAAGACCTCATAGGAAAAATCAAGATAGTCTGACTTCACTTTCTGCGAGAAAAATTGGATGGAATTATTTTGATTTATTAAGCAATATGTTGAATCAAAAATGGAAAGCCAACGGGTAACAATAGCTAAGCTGGACTTTGGACATTAGGTAATTAGGAAACTGGGTAATTAGGTAATCCCGATAACTATCGGATATGCGTCAGGTTTAGTTATTTTTAAATAAATAAAATAATGATAATTAATTACTTACAAAGAAATTGAAAAAGAAAGCATGATATATCTCCCCCTTTGGAGGGGGCTGGGGGGTGGACTTTCGGCTGTTTTTCCACCCCCCAACCCCCTCCAAAGGCAGGGCTGTTAAGTTCTAATTGAACAAATAAATTGATATTTTTTTTCATTTTATTTTTCAATTTATCGAAATCGGGTT
>CALHBW010000176.1 GCA_937930625.1 uncultured Saprospiraceae bacterium
TATTTTGACTTTATCTTTGCTGCCTGAAAGTGTAAAGTCTCTATATCTTTGAAAGATTTGAAATTACCAACGCTAAATTCTACTATCATTATTTTAAAATTTGCAATAAAAATACGAATTTTAAATTAACAAAGCAAAAAATGCAATTTTAAACTTAAAAATATGCTCATCCACCGCGCCACACTCGACGACCTCTCCCCTCTTGCCCATTTATTTGATTTGTACCGTATTTTTTATGAACAAAAAAGCGACCTCGCGGCTGCCGAAACCTTTGTACATGAACGCCTTTCGCTGAATGAAAGCGTTATTTTAGTCGCAAAAATAGATGGCGAATATGCTGGTTTTACGCAGTTATATCCGTCATTTACTTCTGTCGGAATGAAGCGAATTTGGGTCTTAAATGATTTATATGTGCATAAAGACTTTCGCAAAAAAGGAGTAGGTGAAGCTTTGATACGACATACCTTCGACTATGCACAAAAGACAGGTCGCGCAAAGGTCATGCTCGAAACAGGCAACGATAATGTTCAGGCACAAGCCTTGTATGAGAAGATTGGTTTTGAGCGTAGTGGGAGTTTGATTTATGGGTATTCAATAGATAAATAACTCAAGTTCCAAAAAACAGGTTATCCGTTTAAGTTTGCTTGCGAGATACTACTCGGCAGACGAAGGTTTTTGTGAAATATAGTGATTTGTCTCAGAAAATATTCGCATTGAATAAAGGGATTCGTCTGACGAGTATTCGCTTTAGGCAAAGTTAGACGGATAGCCAAAAAACAAATTCCAATGAAATTCGATAGAAATAGATTAAAATTGGAATTTGGAACTTGTTTTTTGGGAATTTGGAAAATCATTCCCATTCCTCATAAAAAAGAAAATACTCTACGACCTTTCCTTCTTCAAATAGTATGGCAAGACCGGGTATATCGGGTCTGTATTGGTATTTTTTCTTATGTTTATAGATATGACAAATACCCGATTTTAATGGAATGATACTGTATGGTGTACAAAACTGACGTTCTATATCAGCTACAGATTTATCCATTAGATTTAGTAGAGGATCATTGTAATTAAGTGATATTTTAGAGCCACCCACAGGCGATGGAATGACTTTTAAATCTCCTGAAGGTGGAAAATCCAAAAGCCTTTTACAACTATGTTCTACCATAGCGTTTGCATTTTCACACGCTTTATCTTCTATTCTTTTTAGATTCAATGCCGCCATTCTGCCAACATCCGTATCTAAAGCGGCGAGTTGGCGCAGCAAGATTTTATCATCACTTTTTTTAAGAAACTTTGCGAGAGCTTTGCCGAGTTCTGCTCTCTGCTTTACAGACTCACTTTTGCCTGATATGCAATCGTCAAAGTATTCCATTGCCCTGCTGTACTCTTCGTTGAGCAAGTAAGCACAACCAAGATTGAACAACGCGGGTGTGTATTCGGGATAACGCCCGGTGAGAGCATCCAACGTTGCAGTAGCTTTCGCAACAAGGCGATAAGCCTCTTGGATTTCTTCTTCCTCTTCTCCTCTCACACCTTCCTGAAGACGGGTTTCATGGTCCAATTCAAAAGGATATGCAAAGCAACAGGCAGGTTCGGGAAGATTTGGCAGACTTTCGAGGAGGTAAGTGAGGGCAATATTATTTTTAATTTCCCGACTGGGAAAAACTTCATGAATGGACTGATAGTAGGTACGTGCTTCCGCATGTTTTCCTATGAGCGTGAGGTCATTCGCAGTGTCAAATTTACGGGACATTTCTTCGACCGATTTTTCGAGAGCTTGCAAAGCTCTGATGCGGTCTTCTTTGCTTTTGTAAACTTCATTGGCACTACAGTCGTAGTGAACGCACAAGACATTCATTATATCTTCGACTTTTCTCCATACGTTATATCCTGCCCGATATGCAGCAAAACAGCCGAAGTAGTCACAAAATTGCTCCATTTCCTTGCATTCCTCATCACATGGACTACGTTCATAATTTTCTATATCCAAAGGAACGACAGAAAAAGATGCACGTTGGTGAGGATGTGACTCACTGATGTGTCCAAGTTCATGACCGATAATCAGTGCCAATCCTTCGTCCAGTACTTTTGCCTTTTCGAGCAGTTTATATACTTTGGGTCTTATGAATATATTGTTGCCATCGGTAGATGCTATCCGGTTGCCGGAGCCGAGTATCGTTGAAGTTGGTTTATTCGCCTTACTTCCTTGATAATCAATTGCCTTGAGTAGTTTCTCATGTACTTCTTTTACCTTAGCAACTTGGTCTTTAGATGCGTTTTGAGCGAATATTGAACCGAAAAATATGAATCCGATGAAAAGTAAAAACAGCTGTTTCATTGTCGCTTTTTTTGTTTTGCTTCTTTGATTAAATTGCTGAATTTTTCGAGATAATCCGTCAAGTTAGCTTGTTCTTTTTGTAAAAATTGAATGGCTGTATCGTATTCTCCACGCCTGATATATGCAGCACCAAGATGAAGGATAATTTGATTTTCGTACAAACCCCTTTCCGAGATATTCTCAAGTATCGAAATTGCTTTATCTGTCTGCGGTGGCTGCATTACGAGGTAGCATTTTGCAAGGTAAAACTCAACGGCTTCGTCTTTTTTAGCACTTTCAAGGAAAGTCTCAAACCCCGTAGCAGCGGCTTTGTATTGCTCATTGCGGTAGGCTTCAACGGCTACTTCCAGTATTTCTACAGGAGTAGTATCTCCCGTATTATATGCCCGACCTACGTAGGTATTCGTAAAATTAGTCGGAATCTCTACAACCTCCGCAATGATTTCTTCCGAAGTATTCAAATCAGCCGAAAGAGGCAACAGCCACGCCAAAAGCAGACCAATCAAAATAGCTGCGGCAACCAAAGGATAAAGCCATTTTGTGATAGATTTTTGAGCTTTAGGGGAAGTTTTTATATCGTTTTCTTTAACAACTTGTTGTTCTACTTCTTCAAAAAATCCTTCTTCTTCTTTCTTTCGATTAAATGTCTTGAGTGCCGCTTCAAATTCCTTTCTCTCCTGAAAAGCGTGGTATTGTTTTGCAAATTCTACTTCTTCGGCAAATGCAGGGTCATTCGCCATACGCTGTTCGAATGTACGTAATTCTTCGTCGTTCAATTCGCCCTTGATATAGCGGAGTATAATGATGTTATTTTCTTCTTGTTGATTCATTTTCAATGTTTTAACTGATTACCTCAATCCCATACATGCTTGTATTTTTTTTCGTCCGTCAAATAATCTTCCCTTAATTGCCGATTCGGTAGCTTGCGCTTCTTTTGCAATTTCTTTGACTTGTTTTCCTTCAAAATAATAGGCTTTCAAAGTTTCCTGATAAGTGTTCGTTAGTGTATCAATACAGGCTTCCATTTGGCGGAATCGCTCTTCAAATATCTCTCCCTCTTTTCCATTTTCATCAGATAAACGAATGAGTTGTTCGTCGGCATCCGACGTGAGTTTTATTTTATTGGCTCGTAGGTGATTATACCATTTAAATAAGGTTGTTTTGGCAAAAAATCCACAGATATTTTTTGTGATACCCAGTGTACTTTTTTGTTTTATTTTTATGTAAAAATCAATCATTGCCTCCTGAAAGAAATCCTTTGCATCTGCTGAATTTCCCCCTTGACCACGCATAACGACCAAGGCTTTGATGAAACAATGATTGTAAACCTTCTCAAATAGTGTATTATAATTACCTTGTTCTAAATCAGTTTCTAAGTCTTTAATTTTCAACATATTGGTGTTATTTCAGGCTACCCGTCTAAGTTTGCTTGGAGGTACTACTCGTCTGACGAAGGTTTTTGTAAAATGTAGTGATTTGTCTCATAAAATATTCGCACTGAATAAAGTGATTCGTCTGACGAGTATTCGCTTTAGGCAAAGTTAGACGGGTAGCCTT
>CALHBW010000177.1 GCA_937930625.1 uncultured Saprospiraceae bacterium
AAGGGTTTTCTCATAAAACGTATTTTCCTCCCCCCAACCCCCTCCAAAGGGGGACATATTACCTTGAAAATCAACCGACTCTCCCCCTTTGGAGGGGGTTGGGGGGAGGAAAAGGGTAGATTTTACAATTTCTTATTTAACTGACTATCAGCGAATTATTTTTTTATGAGAAAACCCTTCTTGAACAACACGACAACTCATCAACACGACAACTCATCAACCCATCAACTCGTCACCCCATCAACTCATTCACCACTTCCCACACCAATCCCGATTCAAAGCCGCGTCGCATAGCGTGTTCGGCGAGTTTGCCTTTTTGTTTGAATTTGGTATCCGGTTTCAGTGTTTTTTGTTTTTTTAGAATGATGTGTTCGAGGGTGGTATAGTAGTCGTTATCGTCAATTTCTGTCATGCCTTTTTTGATACAATAAGCAGAAATATTTCGTCGTTTCAATTCTATTCGGATCTTGATGCGTCCCCAGCGTTTTATCCGAAACTTGCCGCGTACATACGAGCGTGCAAAGCGTTCTTCATTCAAAAAATTATCTGCTATCAATTCCACCATAATCACCTCCAAATCATGCCCCCGCACACCCAAGTCCAACAACTTCGAGCGCACCTCCTGATGACAACGGTCTTGATACGCACAATAGGCTTGCAACTTCTTCAGTGCAACATCGTGCGTAGGTGTAGGTGTGAATTTTTTTTCTTTCATATTAATTTCATGGCTTCATTGTTTTATGCTTGTATTGTTCGATTGATACATTGGGAAGAAATTGTTGTTACTTAGTACACCGTCCATTAAATTTCTTTACATTTTTTGACGTTTATTTTGGAATGAATCGACCCAAAAATGACGCGAATACTCACTGTATTTAAGGAGCTTTTGGGGAAGAGTCATTTCAAAAGAAACACTCAAAAAAGTGAAGAAATTTATTGGACGGTGTACTTAGCCCAACAATCGAACCATGAAGCCACAGAATAATCCAACAATAAAGCAATAAAATCTCATTTTAACGATTATTTAAACCACATAAATACGGCAAAGATTTTGTTCCATTACGGTTTGCGTAATAAAATCTTTATTTTTGCCAACTTATTAAACTAATGAGTGAATTTTGAATGAGCGAATGAGTGAATATTTAATGCAATAATGCCACAATATTTCTCCTCATTATCGCATTGTAGCATTTCAGCATTGTAGCATTAAAATTCACTCATTCACAATTCACTCATTCAAAATTAAATAAACGATGACCAGACAAAACTTTATATTACTACTTGCTTTGCTAATATGTAGCGCGACGACCTACGCGCAGCCAAATGACGACATCCTGTTTACCGTAGGGGATGATATGGAAGTACCGGTGTCCGAATTTGAATATATTTACAAAAAGACGAACGCAGAAGAAGCGGATTTTAGCAAAGAATCGCTGGATGAATATTTGGATTTGTATAAAAAATTCAAACTCAAAGTCAGAAAAGCCCGCGAAATGGGCTTGGCAGACAAACCCGCTTTTGCAAAAGAATTGAATACCTACCGCCGCCAATTGTCGAGTACTTATTTGACAGATAAAGAAGTCAGCGAAAAACTTGTGCGCGAGGCATACGAACGCTCAAAAGAAGACGTGGAGATTCAGCATATCATGATTAAGATTGTTAATGATGATGCAGAAAAAGCCTTGGAAAAAATCACCGCCATCCAACAAGAACTCAAAGACGGTGCAGATTTTGAAGCTGTGGCGCGCAAAAAATCGCAGCATGCCTCTCGCAAAGCGGGTGGCAAACTCGGCTATATCACCGTACTCCAATTGCCCGATTTATACGACTTGGAAAGTGCAGCTTACGATACGCCTGTTGGTCAGGTATCTGACCCCGTGCTTACAGGAACAGGCTATCATTTGATAAAGCCGCTTAGTCGCCGTCCCGCCAAAGGCGAAATGGACGCAGCACACATCCTCATTCGTGTGACCGATAAAATGACGGACGAAGAAAAAGCAGCTGCTGAAACCAAAATTCGCGACTTGCACAAACAATTGAAAGCAGGCGCAAGTTTTGCGACACTCGCCAAAGCCAATTCAGACGACAAAATTACCGCAGCCAATGGCGGTACAATCCCCCGTTTTGGTATCAATACATATGACCCTGTATTTGAAAATGCTGCATTTAATATTAAAAATGATGACGACATGACCGAGCCTGTCAAAAGTTCGGTAGGATGGCATATCATCAAACGCCTCGGAAAGCCTGATGTGAGTACGATAGAGAAGGCGAAGTCTATTTTATTGAGTAAGGTGAAAAAAGATGCACGATTCAAAGCTGCCGAAAATGCCGTCACCGAACGCATCAAAAGCGAGTCGGGTTTCAAATTTAATGAGGCAAACAAAACGGCTGCGATAAATGCACTTGCTAATGACAAAGACTTCCTCAAACACAATTGGAAAGTACCAAAAGATGCGGACACCCGTGAACTTTTCTCAATGGGCGGCAAATCGGCTACCGTAAATGACTTCCATCAATTTATGATACGCGAACGCAATGCACGTTTGCAAATGAGAAGAAGCGGCGCAAAAAAAGCTGCCGAAAATATGTTGACAAAATTCATCGCTGACCAAGCGGTCGAATACGAAAAAACACAACTCGAAGATAAATACCCCGAATTCAAAGCCCTCATGCGCGAGTACGAAGAAGGTATTTTGCTCTTTGAAGCCACCAAGCAAGAAGTATGGGATAAGGCGTCTAAAGATGAAGATGGTTTGAAGGCATTTTACGAAAAAAATAAAACAAACTACGTGTGGGATGACCGCGCAAAAATTACAACATACACCATCAATACCACCAACCCTAAAGTGTTGGCGAAAGTTGCCAGACTCGCCCGTAAAAAACCTGCTGCAACGGTCATCGCCAAAATCAATAAAAAAGCCGAATTGGTCACCACAAAAGAAAGTACCGTAGAGCGTGAAAGCAATTCGACACTCAAAAACTTGGCTTGGCGAAAGGGCAGCGTAGCCAGCCCAATCGTTGAAAATAACAAAGCTACCCTCATCAAAATCGAAGAAGTTCTTCCGCCCGAACAAAAACCTTTCGATAAAGCGAGAGGTTACGTCGTGGCTGATTATCAGGAAGAACTCGAAAAACGTTGGGTTGCCGATTTAGCAAAACAGTACCCCATCAAAGTCAATCAGGAAGTATTTAAGAAGTTAGTTAAATAGTTTTTAGTTCGTAGTTCATGGTTTATAGTTCATAGTTCACGGTTTTATCGCTGCGAACTACCAACTATGAACTATGAACTACCAACTATGAACTAAAAAAACACACATGAAATACGCACGCACTATTTTAACTGCACTTGCACTACTGTGCCTATACGCTTGTCAGCAACCGCAGACAACGAGCAATGACGAACAGCCACTTGCCCGTGCGTATGGCGAAAGCTTGTATTTGTCAGATATGAAGGGCTTGATTAAGGAAAATACAACAGCAGCCGACAGCGCACTCATTGTAAATGACCACGTTCAGACCTGGCTTAGGGATCGCGTACTTGCACATACGGCATCGGGCAGCGCAACAACAAACGAAAAAATTGAGCGACTCGTGAGCAATTATCGTTCTTCATTATTATTGAATGAATACAAACAGGAATTGCTCGAAAGCGAACTCGACACCACTGTGACGCTGGAAGAATTGCAGGCTTATTATGAGGAGAACAAACAAAAATATGAGCTGCAGGAAAAAATTGCACAAGGCATGTACGTTAAAATAGACCGCACCAAACCTTATGGCGACCTCAAACGTTGGTGGAAACTGAAGAAAGACAAGCACTACGACCAATTAGTGGAATTGGCACAAAAAGAGGCAGACGATTACATGTTGGATACCCTAAAATGGATAAGTTTAGATGACTGGGAAGCGAAATTGCCCGAAGGCGCGTTTAAAGAAAAGTATTATGAAGATGATGAACGCGATATTTACGTAAAAAACAGAACGCATCGTTATTTCCTCAAAATTAATAAGGTCATCAGAAGAGGAAAAATTGCTCCAATGGAATACGTACAAGATGATATTTCAAAAATTATCCTGAAAAATAAAAAAAGCGACCTCATCTCCAGAAAACAAGAAGAATTGTATCAACAAGAACTTGAAAATAAAAACATTGAGGTTTATTAGTTCGTAGAGTTGATTGGGTTTATTGGTTTATTGGGTTGATTAGGTTGATTAGGTTGATTGAGTTATTAGGTGTTGATTTTTTTTGCAAAAAAATCTAATTTATCCTTTAACTAAATCAACTGAATACACTTAATCAACCCAATCAACTAATCAACTCAGTCAACCGAATCAACTCAATAAACTCAAAAAAAGTTATGCAGAAAATTATAATTACGGCGATAATTGCATTATCAGCCCTTTCCGGTCTCTACGCACAAGGCGAAATCCTTGATAGAATCATTGCGGTAGTCGATAGAGAAATTATCCTTCAATCTGATGTAGAGGAGCAATTTCGATTATTGGAAGCCCAACAAGGGAATGTGCCGCCCGAAGCCCGTTGCCTCATTGCTGATCAGTTATTAGTAAAATCTCTCTTACTGGCACAAGCAGAAAAAGACAGTGTAGAAGTCGGCGAAGAGGAAATCGACCAACAAATCAATTCGCGGGTGGACTATATCCTGTCGATGATGAATGGCGATATAGAGCAATTTGAGAAATACTACGAAATGAGTGTACTCGAATTGAAAGAAAAGTACCGTCGCGATATGAAAGCTCAATTGCTTTCTGACCGGATGCAATCTATGATTGTGCAAGAAGTCACCGTAACCCCTTCGGAGGTGCGCGAATTTTTCAATACTGTACCGGCGGATAGTTTGCCCTATTTCAGCGCGGAAGTCGAGTTGTCAGAATTGGTCGTGAAACCCGCTATCAATGATGAAGAACGACAGGCAGCATTGGACGAAATCACTGAATTGCGCCGCAAAGTGGTAGAAGATGGCGAAAGTTTCAGCAAACTTGCCGAATCCAATTCAGACGACCCCGGCTCTGCCAAACAAGGCGGTTCGCTTGGTTGGGTGAAGCGTGGACAAATGGTGCCGGAGTTTGAAGCCGCATTATTTAAGTTGAAAAACAAAGACATTTCGCCTGTCGTCAAGACGGAATTTGGTTATCACATCATTCAGGCAGTCGAGCGACGCGGCAACACGGTTTTTGCCCGTCATATCCTCGCAAAGCCTGAAATTACATTTGATGATACCCAAAAGGCAAAGGAAAAACTTGACTCTATTCGTATGCTGATAGTCAATGATTCTATGAGCTTCACACGGGCAGTAAAGATATTTTCGGAAGATGAAGAAAGCAAAAATAACGCGGGCATGTTGATTAATCCGCAGAGTGGAACGACACTCTACACCGTCGGCGATCTACCGACAGAAATCTATTTTGCGGTAGATGAAATGAAGGTTGGCGATATTTCCGACCCGCTTGAATATTACGATGCGCGTGGCGAAGTCCATTACCGTATTATAAATATGCGCTCCTACACAGAACCGCACAAAGCAAATCTCGGAGACGACTATGCCAAAATTCAAAAAGCAGCCGTAGAGCAGAAAAAAGCTGCTTATATGAGCGATTGGATTGACAAAACGGCTGCCAAAACCTACATGATTATCAGCGACGATTACCGCCAATGCCCGAATATGAGCAAGTGGTTTGAGCATATCCCGCAGTAGGGGAAAACAAAAAAAAACGAAAGTAAATTATCGAAAAAAGAAAGTAGAAAGCTTATTGCTTCGTGTTTTTGCTAAGTTGTTGTATGAATATTCGTTAGCTTGCGAATAAGGAAACTGTTCGAATATTTTTTGGTGCATTGAGAAGTTTTTTAAAAAACTTCTCAATGCACCTTTCAGATTCAATTATTTTTGCTCCATATATGCGTCCAAAGCCATTCCCGCCGCTGTTCCCGAAAAATCTCCGGTATTCCAAAATTTAGATTCGATAGTGGACAATACTGTATATTTGCTGATACGTTTGGCTTCCAAATCTGCTTTGATTTGTGGTGAAATTAGAAAAGACATTTGTCTATCGGGAGTATCCTCTACCGAAAGGTCATAAACCTTTTCTTCGAGTTGTTGAAAAAAGAAATGCACTTCGCGTTCTGTCGGTTCTATCTTCTCTTTTAATTCTTCCAGAAGCATTAGTTTTTCAGACAAATAGACAATGTATTCAATCCCATTTAGTGATTTTTTACACATTGAAATTTCCGAATTGCCATTATATGATTCTGTACAACTATTCTTAGTTTGAAATTCAGTAGATTTACTGGGATCTTTATAGTCTATTTTGTTTTCATTATTATCTTCTTCGACCTCTTGTTTTTCGGGAGCATTAATATGATAATAGGGATCCAAATTCTCAGAATCAATCAGTTTATTGATAACTACATTTTCACAATCATTCTCTTCAATAGGCCAAAACATATAATCAAATCTTCCTTGCAACATCATTAAAGGAGTAAATTCTATTTTTTCTTCATGTGAATATCTATCTGCACAATTACTGTCTGAATAATCTCTCGTTTCATAAAGCTCTTTGCCGTCGTGTGTATAAACTTTCCAGATACCGGTCATTTTCCCATTCTTGTAAAAGGATTCAAGTATCAAATTGCCATCTCTATAAATATTCAAATGTTCAACTCCACCAACTAACTCCATCAAAATTTTAAATTTGCTGAAATTAATATCTGTCACAGAAATCCCCTCAAATTTTAGAGGCACACCATTACTGAATTCACCGATTGAGGTTGTATCTCCTTCACTGTTAAATTCCATATAAATGCCATTGAGTTTCCCTTCTCGCATTTGATAGAAATTACGTAAACTACCACCTTTCCCATAATATTCGTAACAATCTCCATGCTGGTAACCATCTTTGGTATTGCCTTTATTCGTCAAGTTTCCATTTTCATACGCTTCGTATGGACCTTCTACCACACCATCAACATAACTAAACATATAAGCCAACACTCCCGGTGAGGAATATTGTTTAGAAGTACCATTGATTTTATTATTTTCATAGGGTACTTGTGACGCAATTTCTCCTGATGGAAAATACTCTGTAAAAATGCCCGAGTATTCTCCATTATCATACTCACATTCTTTCCAGAGTGTACCTTCTTCCCGATACCAACGAGCGATACCATGCAAAGTGAAAGGTCCGGAATCCGTTGTAGCAAATCCTTCAAACTGAATCACACCGGATTTATGGTAATCTTTAATAGAATATAAATCCGCTGCGGAATCAATTATTCTATAGTATGTCGCATGTTTTTTTGTTGTTTTCTCTTTGTTTTCATCCAAGTATATTTTTTCTTGCGCTGTAGAGAAAACAGGTAATAGGATGACGAATAATAGTAGGTAAACGATATGATTTAATACCTTCATGTTGTGTTTATTTGTATTTTAAAAATAGCAAAGTGTTTTATATGCTGAATAACCAAAATTTTCAACGACTTCCGTCTTATTTGTTCCCTTAAAACTCAATTTGGTAACTCATCCTCTTATATTTTCTCTGCCTTCCCCCGATTCAAAAACGGCAACACCACAAAAGCCAAAGCTCCAAAAATGATATTACACAGCGTAATAGTGATAAAAATAATCAGTGAAAAAGAAAAAGCATCGCTATTTGCCAAGCCGTAAATCATCAATCCTTCCGTCACCAAAAATTGATAACTCCCCATGCCGCCCGGCGACGGGATGACCATACCCAAGCTACCAAAAACAAATATCGCCAAGCCAATCACAGGCAATGAACTCGCATGAGTCAGCGTAGCAGTAGGCTCAAAGGCAAAAAAGCAAAGGTAAGTCATCAGGTAATACATCAACCAGATAACGGCGGTATGAAACAAAAACATCCCCGTATTCTCCAACTTCCTGATAGTCAACAAACCCTCCGCAAAACCCGATAATATTTGTTTGAGTTTAGCAAATATTTTTTTACGAAAAACAAACGCTACAATCGCCCCCACGAGCATTACAGCGAGTGCTACCCAAAGCAGGGTATTTGATTTTTCCGGGTTATTGGCTGTCGCTTCACCGAAGGCATTTTCGCGCACATAATCCCACAAAATATCAAACTCCAGTACAAAAGCCAAAGCTATCATTGCCAACAGGCACAAGACATCCATTACGCGGTCTGTTACAATCGTTCCAAGCGATTTTTCAATCGGCACATTTTCATAGCGACTAAACAAACCCGCACGCACCACCTCACCCATACGCGGCAGCGCGAGATTGGCAAAATACCCCGCCATGATGGGCCAAAAAGTATTGCCCAGATTCGTCACATAGCCCATCGGCTTGATAAGCATTTGCCAACGCAAAGCCCGACTCACATTGCTAATCAAAAACGCCAAAATGACCAATAAAATCCAAAAATACTTGACCGTTTTAAAATCATTTACCACCTTTTCGGCAAGGCTACAAGCGGGTTTCGGCAAGGCTTTACATGCCGCCTCTGATTTCCCGTCGGCGACACATGCCGTCACAAAATCCAAATCGCACTGCGCCTGAAATGCCTTCTGCTGTCCCTGATACACGTAGTACAAAATCGCAAAACCCACTCCGAAAAAGAGCAAAAACTTGAGTATATTGGTTAATGTTTTCTTCATAGAAATACTTCAAAATGAAAATGCTAATGAAAATGAAAATATCAATTCCAATGAAAATATCAATGAAAATGCCAATGGAACGAATTGAGATGAAAAAAATAATGCCGGACAAAACTGAATTTTCATTGGAACGGTGAAAAAATAACTTTACCATACTACTATACATGAACCTAAAACCAGTGCGTCATTCTGAATTTATTTCAGAATCTCCCAAGCCACAAGCACGATGTTGAATGTGAACTGAAAAAATATATTTCACTCAAAAACAACAAGTTATACGTTTTGTACAGCATGGGTTCTCCGTCGTTCGGGAGATACTGAAA
>CALHBW010000178.1 GCA_937930625.1 uncultured Saprospiraceae bacterium
ATCAGCAAATACCAGAAACATCATTGAAAATACCATTACACAATATCAGGCAAATGTCTCTAATTACGATACACGAGATGCCGTCAATGATATCCTTTACTTTATTATGGCTTCGCCGGACTATGTCATTCGCAGATAAATGCAAGAACATATTTGGGTTCTTTGACAGTTTTTGCAAAAAAAGAAAATAACGGAATGTTAGCTTTCGTGCTTTTCCACCCCCCCAGCCCCCTCCAAAGGGGGAGATAGTCCTCATTCGAGTTTTAGCTCTAATTTTTAATTTCATATTAATTTGATAATGAATTAAATATGAATTATAAAAAACCGTTGTTCAGTAGAATAAAAAATATTGATATTTAAAAAGATGTGGGGTATTGATAGGCGAATACTCGTCAGACGAATCACTTTATTCAGTGCGAATATTTTATGAAACAAATCACGGGTCTTTGACAATTTTTGCAAATTCAATAAAACTTGTATTTCACGCAGCGTTAGCAAAGAACGCAGAGTGCTAATAATCAATTCTCTGCGACCTCTGCGTGAGACAGATAGCCAAAACAAATTCTATTTATTTGATTGTAAAATAATTATAAATAAAAATATTTTACACATGGTGATTGAAATCGCCTGTACAAGAGAAAATAAACATTATGAGAAATCTAATATTACTAACTATCTCCCTCTTAATCACAGCGAATTTAGCCGCACAAATCGACGTAAAAGTCAAAGACGTACCAAAGAAGACATTAGAAAAGACCATCGAAATGCGCCGTGATTTCCACCAATTCCCCGAACTCTCCAACCGCGAATTTGAAACCGGAAAAAAAGTCGCCAAACGCCTCCGTGAACTCGGCATTGAAGTCCAAACGGGCATCGCCAAGACTGGCGTAAAGGGTGTTTTGCGTGGTGGGAAACCCGGTCCTGTAGTCGCTTTACGCGCGGATATGGACGCACTTCCCGTTACCGAACGCGTGGATATACCTTTCGCCTCGAAAGTCAGAACGACCTATTTGGGCAAAGATGTAGGCGTCATGCACGCTTGTGGACACGATACGCACACGGCTTCGCTCTTGGGCGCAGCAGAGATGCTGGCGGGTATGCGTGATGAAATTGAGGGTACGATTGTATTCATTTTCCAACCGGCAGAAGAGGGCGCGCCTCCGGGCGAAACAGGTGGCGCACAGGATATGGTGAAAGAGGGAATTTTGAAAAATCCCGATGTGGAAGCAGCTTTTGGTTTGCACGTATCATCAGGATTGGAAGTAGGGAAATTGGAGTATCGCTTAGGTGGATTTATGGCAGCAAGCGACCGCTTTGAAATCAGAGTAAAAGGCAAACAATCACATGGTTCGCGTCCGTGGACGGGTGTCGATCCTATCGTTACTTCGGCACAAATTATTATGGGTTTACAGACGATTGTGAGCCGTCAGTCGGAATTGACCAAAGAGGCAGTTGTCATATCCGTTGGTAAAATCGAAGCGGGTGTCCGCAATAATATTATCCCCGAAGAAGCCCTGATGATTGGTACAATTCGTACACTTGATACGGCGATGCAACGCATTGTACATCAGAAGATTAGAACAGTCGCTACTAACATCGCCGAAAGCATGGGCGCAACAGCCGAAGTAGATATAAAAATCGGCTATCCCGTTACCTATAACGACCCCGACCTCACCCGCACAATGGTACACACGCTCTATGGCACAGTCGGCAAAGAGAATGTCCGCGTAGTACCCGCAAGGACGGGCGCAGAGGATTTTTCGTTTTATGCTCAAAAAGTACCGAGTACCTTCGTCTTTTATGGCGGACGACCAAGTACGACGCCCAAAAGCGAAGCTCCCTCACACCATACACCCGATTTTTATGTGGATGAAGGTTGTCTGGATGTAGCGATTCGGACCTACTGCAATTTGGCTTTGAATTATTTGGGGATGGAACGATAAGGTGATGCATAAAATAGGTTCAATCAAACAAATACTCAGATTCCCCGTCAAGTCGATGGGCGGGGAATCTTTAAGTACCGCTTATGTTGATGAAAACGGCGTCAAGGGCGATAGAGTTTTCGCTTTGAAATAAAAGGAATTTCCCCTCACAATCAAAGTGCTGCAAGCACGTCATTCATTCACATAAAAAACATTCAATATATTTTTATACATGTAAATATTTGCAACACTTAAATATTTTTGTTAGATTTGTAAATGTAAAACAATGATTAAATTAAACTTTTAAACATCTTATTTTATCTGCACAACAACATCTGATATTCCCTTTATCACCCAACTCTAAATACTTTTATCACAGATATTTTCTGTTGGTTATGTCAAAATTGTATGATACATTCATTACAATGCAGCTAAACCAATAGTTGAGTATTTCCCGTATCCACTAAACAGAGTACACATTTTTTATTTACCAAATTGGTGAATAACATTCTTGTTATTCATCCTAAACAATGATTTTACAATGAGAAAAGTAGCACTACTCTTCATGGCATCCCTATGCCTGTTACTCACTGAAACCCTCGCTCAAAATGTCACCAACTACGGTACAAATTCAGGTACACAAGGCGATTACAGCAGCTATTTTGGCATCAACACAGGTGCAGCAAATACTGCGGAAAGAAATACCTTTATGGGGCATAATTCGGGCATAATAACCACTACGGGAGCGAACAACACCTTCTTAGGAGCTTATAGCGGACGATATAACATAAGCGGAGAAAAAAACACTTTTGTTGGTGCTGTTTCCGGGCTTAATAATACCATAGGGCATCATAATATCTTTATCGGTCATGCCGCCGGATATAAAAATACAGAAGGAGCAAACAATGTTTTCTTGGGCGGCGCTGCCGGATATGAGAATACTACAGGCATAGGTAATGTATTCGTAGGTCATGTTGCCGGACGATACAATAATGCCAATTATAATACTTTTCTTGGTTATGGCGCCGGCTATCAGAATACTACAGGTAAAAGCAATCTCTTTAGTGGCTACGCTGCCGGATACGATAATACGACAGGCTCTTGGAATGTATTTTTAGGAAATGGTGCCGGACGCAGAAACACCACAGGTCAGGGCAATAGTTTTGTCGGAAATGGTGCAGGTTTTACAAACACCACAGGACAGTATAATACCTTCATAGGAAATGGTGCAGGTTATCTGAATGTAGAAGGGGCTAGCAATGTATTCAACGGTACTAACTCAGGATA
>CALHBW010000179.1 GCA_937930625.1 uncultured Saprospiraceae bacterium
CGAATACTCGTCAGACGAATCACTTTATTCAGTGCGAATATTTTATGAGATAAATCACTACATTTCACAAAACCTTCGTCAGACGAGTAGTAATCCCGTAAGCAAATTTAGACAGATAGCCACTAACTCCAAAATCAATCAGTCCCAATATTAATATTGGTGCTATATCTGATATGCAATGATGGAGCATTTTCCGGCGAGTCGTCGAATGATTTTGCGACACGTCTTCCTGTTCCTTCTATGATGAAGGTGATGGCAGTACCACTTTCTTGCCAATCGGATTTACTGATTAGCTCCTCAATGATAGGGGCAAGATTGGGGCTGCGGTATCGCTCACCCGCCGTCCAATTATTGAGTGGTGTCCATACCCACGGAACTGATGTAATTGTTTTTTCACGCGAAGAAACATTGCGTCTGTCTGCACCGTCAAAAGGTGGCGAATTATTAACATCTTCAGCGTAAATCTTCAGTGCGCCATCTCTGTTATTGTCATTTTCAGCGACAAATTCTAAGTAAATATCCGTAAGCCCGGCATTTGAAGGAATACTGACATCTGTAAACCTCAAACCAATCATTTGATTTCCTTTCCCCGATGCCCTTACAATTCTAATTTTACTATTGTATGAGGCAATGCTTCCGGTTTTACCATTTTCTTCTACATCATCTTCCGATGAAGTGATGTGGATTGTATCAACCATAGGAGGAATACTGTCTATTGTCATACAAACACAATTTTCATCATATACGCCATCGAAGCCACCGGAATTTTCGCTTGTACTACATGGCTCGCCGGGATTACAACCTATGCAGCAACATTCCCCATTTTCGACATCCTTTTCAGTGTTCATGTCACCGTCGTTGCAAGGCGTACCTATCGGCGGACATTCAGTTGCGGTGTACGCAACAGTCAATGTAGCGGCTGCACCGCCTTCGTGTGTTTGAATGGCACGACTTCCCGTTCCTGTGATGTAAATTCCGAAATCACCCCGAAAGCTATTTCTGTTCACAATTTCTTGAAGCACCTGACTAATATCCGGTGATTTTTGAGCCAAACCTCGTTGGTTGGCACTCCAAGATGCCACTTCCCATTGAACGCGCTGACTACTCATAGGGCGGAAAGTGAGGTCATTATTGAACGTATCAAAATTGCGTGGTGTACTATTTCTGTCTGCACTTATTGTGAGTGTGCTTGGGTCGGTAGCATCTTCTGCTGCTGTAAATTGGAGCGTTGCGTTAATAATCCTCGCACCTTGCAGAACGCCTGTATTACGGAATATGAACCCTCCGGCATTGATTTGTTCGCCCAATTGAATAGTTGTGCTATTCAGATTCATTGTCCCGTCTATAGCTTCGTAAACGTCGTTATTATCAGAGTCAATTGATGTAGATACTGTTGTCTGTAAATTTGTAGAACAAGGTAGTCGGGGCAAAATTATAGTAGTATCACAATCAGGATTTACCGGGTCCGCAAAGGTCAATTGAACATCAGCCGTTATATTTGTAGTATAAGGTCCGAGTTCAACGGAGGTTCCCGAAAGGATGGGCTGTGATGTTGTTGTACCATCATTGACGGTGTAAAAATCACTTCCATTTTCAACTGTTGCATTTACTGTAATAATAAATGTATCATCCGCAGGATTGCTAGCCGTGCAGTTGTCGTCACATGTAATATTAGTTTCCGTAACAGTGATATTACAAGGCGGTGGAAGCATGGTTCTAAAAGAACTGAATTCCGAACAGCCCTCATCGGTGACTATTCGCCATACATAGTCGGTATCGTACTCTAGGGTAATTGGTAAAGTATAAAGTGTGCCAATTACATTATCGCTATGTACCATTTGTCCGGCGGGTATTTTACTTAGATTACAATTATTATTTTCGTAAATACGCAACTGGTTGGGTTCTCCAACTATGTACATCCTGCCATTGTCGTCGATAGTAACACCTTCGAATTGTGAGGGTGTTGGTAAAACGATTGTTCCGTAGTCGTTAAAGTTATTATCGGTTTCAACTAATTTGTGGCTATCATCGCTCAATAGTAGAAAATGGTCATCAACATCAAGATGACGAAGGGCAGGTGACAGTCTGAGGTGATATATTGCAGATAAATCATCAAATTGCAAAGGAGATGTGTTACCGCTTAAATCCCTAAAAAACGTATTGCCCGAATTAGAACCCGACTCATCAAAACGATGTATGTGAATTCTGTTTTCATCAACTGCATAAAACCTATCCTCAACAGGATTGAAAGAGACGCCTTCAATACCATCATTCTCGTTGTCCGGAAAAGTACCGGATAATGGAATAGCTGAACTTGGATCTTTAGCAAGCGATATAATATCCGGAGAGATATTTACACGATAAATCGCGCCTTCTTTTTCTTCAGCAATAGCGAATTCATTGCCTCCTAAATAAACAATATCTTCGGTATCGTCCCATGCTGGTAAACCAATCCTCTTGATAACTATTCCTTCTGTGTCGCTAACGATAATTTCTCTTCGTGTTCCTTGCTGACTCCTTGTTCTATTGGTAATCATATACAAGCGATTGTTTGCATATGTAATACCTGATAGATCCAATGTTCTGTCAAATTGAACAGTTTTTACAAGTTGGTAATCTCCCAAACGCAAGGTATCGCGTCCCGGCTCAAATTCATTTCCTTCGTAAATCTCAATAGTCGCATTCAGTGCTCCATTCCACTGAAAAGTGGGGGACAGTTCTACATTGGTAGCACCATCAAGAGGGAAACTGAGTGTAGGTGGTAATTGGGTAATTGGTGAGTGGTTTTTTGGTGTGGTCTCAAAAGTGGCTTGAATCGCAGTTAGACATAGCAATACAATTGCCATACATGCGAAAATTCTACTTTTCGTATTAGACATAATGAATTTTTTGGAGCTTCCGGGGGTACGGTAGAGTTTATTTTGAATCGAATAGGCGAGACAAAAGAAGGGGTCTAAACATACTTGAGAAGCTTAAGTAAGAAAAAAAATACAGTTGGATGTTCTATTAAGTGTTAGAATATTTTTTTAATTAGAAACAATATTGTTTTTATAAATGGTTTCCAATCAATAGTTTGTGTATGTTGAAGTTGAAAACGACGCAAAGGTGAAAAAAGTTCTTCAAAGGGTATAAAATTTAATGCCCTTTAACTTATGCTTATTTTTTGTTTCTTATTTTTAATTGTTTAGCAGTTTTTTATGAATTATAATAGTAACTTATTTTAAATAAAAATATTATTTTTTCTCATCAGGATATTCAATTCTCACATGATGAATGCTCTTTAATAACTTCTTCAAAACACCCTTACAAGTTTCTAACTCATTGAAACTCAAATTGCAATCCGTAAATTGTTCCTGCTTTATTTTTCCGGCAACGATATTATTGACCAAATCATTGATGGTTTGTTCGGTGGGTTGTTTGATACTTTTTGCGGCGGCTTCTACCGAATCGGCAACCATGAGAATGGCTTGTTCTTTCGTTTGAGGTTTAGGTCCGGGATAGCGGAAATGGCTTTCGTCGGTTTCTTCGTCGGGGTGTTTTTCGAGATGTTGTCTGTAAAAATATTCAACGCGTGTAGTACCGTGATGTGTCGTGATAAAATCCGTAATGACTTCGGGAAGTCCTGCCTTTTTCGCCATTTTTTCGCCTTCAGTGATGTGTTCGATGATGGCTTTGGCACTATCGAGGTCGCTGGTGTCGTCGTGTGGGTTGCCGTTGTTTTGGTTTTCGATGAAGTTGAGTGGGTGCAATGTCTTACCAATATCGTGATAAAGCGCAGCGACTTTGACTAAAAGAGCATTGGCATTGATGGCTTTGGCAGCAGCTTCGGAGAGGTTGGCAACTTGCAGAGAGTGTTGGAGTGTACCGGGAGCTTTGATGGACATATCGCGTAATAGCGGCTTGTCCAAATCCGTGAGTTCGACCAGCGTAATTTCAGAGGTAAAACCAAAAATGCGTTCTAATAAAGGTATCAAAGGATAGGCAAGCAGGGTGAGAAAAACATTCACCAAAAGACAAATATGTATCAACCCGTGTGGGCGAAAACTCAGATTCATAATTGAGCCTTCCTTGATGAGCGATAATCCGAAAAATGCCAAGCTATAAACGAGCAGAATGTACAACATTGACCGGAAAAAAAGATTCATATAACGGGTGCGTACATTGGCGAGTATAGCCACGATTCCGGCAAGGATTTGCACGAAAGTAAACTCATAACCCAATGGTGATAAAAAGCTGGCTATCAGTACGATAATAATATGTGTAAAGAAAGCAAGTCGCGCATTATGAAAGTTTTTGATGACAACGGGAACGATACAAAAAGGTATAGCATAGAGCAGTGTATTGATGCCGGATTTGACGGAAAGATAGACCACCAAACTAAACACAACTATCCACATCAAAACGAAAACCAAACTTCGAAAATCGTCGAAAATATGTCGTTCATTCATCCGCAAAAAACCTACAAAAACGCTCATAATCAGCGTCGTCAGCAGTAAGTAACCCAAGAGTACCCAAAGCGAACTTTTTTCTTTGGTAATGTTTTGTTCGTAAGCATTTTTGAGGGAGAGGAGTTGTTGGTTGATTTCGCCTGTGATGATATTGCCCTTATACACAATCACATCGCCTTGCCGCACCATATCGCGCGAAGGCGAGATTTTGTCACTTTTTTCTTCTGTGTAGTGTTTATCGGTTTGCGCTTCGTCATAAATTATATTTGGAATGAGTGATTCTTGCAAGGGTCCGGTCAGAAAACCCGGCATCGCCAAACCGCTTTGAGGGAGTGTGTCGATGATAAATTCAGTGGCTTTACGGTTGTTGTAGAAGTTTTGTGCAGGGGTTTCTACCGTATTTTTGTGCGTGACTCTGACCTTGAATAAATTGCCACGATTGCGATGGTCAGGGATGAGGTCAATGACGCCCTTTCGGTATAAAATGTTTAAGACAGTACGCCCAAATTGCTTATAATCTTCCTGATTTTCAACGACTTCTATAAAAGTAGAGTCATTTCCTGATTCAATAATTTTTTTGGCAAATAATTGGTCAAATCTATTCAGTCCTTCTTCGGTTTTCTTCGGTTCGCGCTTGTAATAAGGGCTAAATTCAGCATCAAAGATTTCAGTTTCCTGTTTAATCTCCGTGTCTGATTTTAAAATGGCAAAATCAAATGGTGCTTTCAAATCATCATACATCCATCGTTGTCCTTCTTCAAAATTATATTGAAATTTGGCATGTTTTGGAAATAAAAAACTGATAAACAACACGACCAATCCCACCAATACATATTTGAAAAAGGTCGGTACGGTCTGTAAAATTTGTTTTGTTTTGCTCATGGAATGGTGGACGGTGGATGATGGATGTCAGACGGCATAACCGACATCCATCCAAGCCACTATTGATTAACGCGAATTTTCAGGACTGCAATATCTTGAATTATTTTGACAAATTGAAACGGTGGATTAACGACAAACGGTAGATGGTGGACAGTATGCGGTTTCAACGCGGGTATTACACGATTTTTTTTGTTTTTTTGAGGAAATAATTTTTTTAATACGCCTCAATCCCAAAAATTACCATCCACCGTCCACCGTCAACGATAGGCTTCAATATTCTTCGTAGCAGATTTGAGGATTCTAAATGCTGTTTCTGCCATTACATTTTTCTTTTCATCGAGTGTAGGATTAACCTCTGTGACTTCAAAGCATTTTACTTTGTCTTCTGCGAGAATGACGGACAAAAATGCAATCACTTCGTCTTCGTACAAGCCATCGGGTACGGGCGTGCCTGTTCCGTGTGAGACAACATCACAATCAAGGCTATCGACATCAAAGGTGACATATATAATGTCCACATTTTTAAGTCGTTTGAGGACACGCTTGGCGGTCGTTTTGAAACCATCTTCACGGGCTTCTTCTACCCCGATTTTGAGCATATGGTGTCCGTTGACCATGTGTTCCTCTTCTTCCTCATAATCACGCAAACCTAAAAAGACGACATTTTCAGGCTGTACTTTGGGCGATGGATGACCAATATTTTTGATGATTTCCCAATTATTGCGGGTTTTTTCATTGATAATATTGGGTTTCAAGCCAAATTCGATGCGACTTTCAGCATTCAAACCCATCGAAATACCAAGCGGCATTCCGTGCATATTGCCCGACGGCGTGGTATATGGTGTGTGCAAATCAGCATGGGCATCTACCCAAATAATACCCAATTCTTTATCAGGAAAGGCATTTTTGACACCCGCAATCGTGCCGCCTGCGACAGAGTGGTCGCCTGCCAATAATATTGGAAAATCGCCCTTATTTAGTGTACCGGATACATGCTCCACAATGCGTTCGTAGAGACGTACCATGCCTTCGATGCGCTTGGCATGTGGTGTTTCGAGATCGAGTGCCGGGTCGAAAAGAAGGTTGTTTTCGTGTTCGACACGCACCAAATCGTATTTTTTAAAATAACTGTCTTTGGCATTTTCGGCAGCGGTCTTGATGGCGGCAGCACACATACTCGCCCCACGCGTTCCTGCCCCGATTTCCGACATTACTTCTATTAATTGTATTTTCATAATAATGCTACAATGCGATAATGCTGCAATGCGATAATGATTACGATTACTACATAATTATATTGTAGCATTGACGCATTATCGCATTGACGCATTAATTGGACTGCAAACGTAGGATATTTTTTTGAAAAATTATGTGATGTTTTTTGTGCTTTTTAAATAAACACATCAAAAATTACGCAAAGATGAGAAGTGGTAGTGCCGTTATTCGTTGACTCGTTATTTGTTGATTCGTGAATGATTATACTTTGAACGGCATAAATTTCGGAAAATGCTAATTCACGCAGAGAACGCAGAGGTCGCAGAGATTTTATAGTATTTCTCCGCGACCTCTGCGCTCTCTGCGTGAAATATAGATGTTAATATTTTCCGAAATTTATGGCGTTTACAGTATAGCAAGAGAGCAAGGCGGTGGATGAAGTAAATTGGGGCGAAGTGGGATGTTAAATATTTTTTGTTCGTGAGGATAAAGTGACATCGCCCAAAGACTGTGCTAATGATATGATACTGAGCTTTTTGAAGAGAAGTCAAGCGCAGACTTTTTTCCACAAAAAATAAAAAAAAATCGCGTTCGTATTACGCTTGTTTTGAAGGTGTTTTCAACTTTTGGAAGCTACATAGGGTGCGATTCGTTTTTGTACCCACAGGGCGAACGAAAAGTCGTTATGTTAATGCGTAATTTATTGATTTTTAATTTTTTGGAGAAGTTCACTCGGCTGACATTTTGCAAATGGCAGACGAGTACATTTGTTTTTCAATTCCAAATTATTTTTATGAATGATTTTGTTTTAATTTTGTAAAATATTGATAATTAGAAGAATATACAAATGTTGTCGTCTGCCATTTGTAAAATCTAACGATACCCCACATCTCTAAGTAACCCGTTTACTAAACTTCAAAAAGTTTGGTAAACGTAAGTAATGCACTGACTTTTAGTTGATTACAAAAATTTGTTCTCCGCTTACGTTTACGAAACTTAAAAAGTTTAGC
>CALHBW010000180.1 GCA_937930625.1 uncultured Saprospiraceae bacterium
TGCAATTTAGAAAAATACAAAGGAAGCGTATTAAACGAGGCTTTTTGCGTAAATTTGACCCACGAAATCGAAACCAGCCATGTTGATTATTGGATTTACGGGCATAGTCATGGCAACAAAGCACCCTTCAGCATAGGCAGCACCATGATGCTCACCAACCAACTCGGCTATGTACATACGGGCGAACATCGCAGCTTTGAGTACGATGCCCTTATTGCATTAGATTGAAATTGTGCGTAATTTACAAGTTGAATTTTTACACTCATTTACAAACATAATATTATGAGTAATTTAGAACTAAAAGGTAATATTCTCGAAATGATTGCCCACATCAATGAAAGAGATATTCTTGAAGAACTTAAAGAAATTATCACTGATTTAATGGAGCTAGATAATAAAGAAGATGATTTTTGGAACGAAATAGGTGATTTTGAAAAAAATGAGTTAATGGCTGCAATCGAAGAAAGTAAGCATGAAGAAAATTTAGTTTCTCACGAAGAAGTTATGAAAAAATATAGCAAATGGCTCGAAAAGTAATTTGGACCAAAAGGGCAGAACGTAACTTTGATGAAATTGTTGACTATTTGGAAGAACACGCATCCGAAAAGGTAGCTGTAAAGTTCATCAAAAATATTGACGATTTGATAGAGAAACTGTTCAAACATCCTGACATTGGGCGGAAAGTTACCAAAACAAAAACCATTCGACACTACAGAATTGACAAACACAAAAGAATGTATTATCGAAAACATGGGAAGAAACTCACCATCGTTTTTATTTTTGATGACAGAAGAAATCCAGACGATAACCCTTATAAATAAATGAATATCAATACATGAAAAAAGCTTTAATTACCGGTATCACCGGACAAGACGGTGCATATTTATCCGAATTATTATTAGAAAAAGGCTACGAAGTGCATGGTATCAAGCGGCGGGCATCGTCGTTCAATACCCAACGCATCGACCATATCTATCAAGACCCGCACGTCGAAAATTACCGCTTCCAACTCCACTACGGCGACCTCACGGACTCCACCAACCTTATCCGAATCATACAACAAGTGCAGCCCGACGAGATTTATAATCTTGGCGCGATGTCGCACGTCAAAGTCAGCTTTGATACCCCTGAATATACCGCCAATGTAGATGGACTCGGCACATTGCGACTGCTTGAAGCCGTCCGCATACTTGGTTTGGGCGACAAAACCCGTATTTATCAAGCCTCCACTTCCGAGCTTTACGGACTCGTGCAAGAAACGCCGCAGACAGAAAAAACACCTTTCTATCCGCGCTCGCCCTATGCCGTAGCGAAGATGTACGCTTACTGGATTACCGTCAATTACCGCGAAGCCTACAATATGTTCACCGTCAATGGTATCCTCTTCAATCACGAAAGCCCGCGACGTGGCGAAACCTTCGTGACGCGCAAAATTACTCGCGCCACTGCCAAAATCGCACTTGGTTTGCAAGACACCGTTTATCTCGGCAACATGGACGCCAAACGCGATTGGGGACACGCAAAAGACTATGTAGAAGTCATGTGGCTGATGCTTCAACAAGATAAACCGGAAGATTTTGTGATAGCTACGGGCATCACTACATCTGTACGCGATTTTGTACGAATGGCATTTGCAGAAGTCGGAATTGATTTGGAATTTAAAGGTAAAGGCTTGGACGAAATCGGTGTAGTTACCGCCTGTTCGCATCCCGATTACCAGATAGAAATCGGTAAAACTGTCGTAGCAGTTGACCCGCGATACTTCCGACCTACGGAGGTAGATTTATTGCTTGGCGATCCTTCCAAAGCTAAGTCAAAACTTGGTTGGAAACCAAAACACGACCTACCCTCGCTTATCAAAGACATGATGAAATCCGATATTGCGATTTTTGAAGATGAGAAATATTTGAGCGAACGTAAGTAGATAAAATTCCAATTTCAGAACGTAGGGACAGCGCATACGCTGTCCCTACGTTCTATTTTTTTGCGTAAATAAAATTTTATTTTTATAATAAAAACATTTCACTTATATCTATATAAAGGTTGTCACAAATAAATGAAAAAATATTTATTTATTTTTCTCAAAAAACTGATTATCAGATTTTTAGTAATAAAAATTAAAAAATGAGTTCTTAAAAAGGCGTTAATTTTCGGATGTTTTGTTACTTCATAAAAATAATATCGTCTCAAAAATCACAATACCCACTTTGGTACCATTTTTCATCAATTAGAATTTTTGAGTGATTAACATAGTGATTCATTCACTCATTCAAAAATCACTCATTCACTCATTGTATTTATTATGAAAAAGACGATATTAATGTTGTTGTTTGCATTTGTGGGAATAAATGTTTTTGCTCAAACAAAAACCGAAAAAATCGCCCCTCAATTTGAATATACGCCCAACGAAGAATACTTGACTATCCCACAAAAAAATAAAAAAGTCCCCAAAGCCGAAGCATTGAAAAAGTCTCAATTCGATTATATACCCACCACAAAAAATGAAGAAACTCCGGCAGATGCCAAGCCACAAAAATTAACAAAAACGCCTCAATTTGAATACACTGTCCCAAACAAAGTTGTGCCTCGCACGATACGTCCCAAAACACCTCAATCAGCAATAAAATGGGAAAAAGTGACCCATGATTTTGGCATTATTGATTATCAAAAACCAGTCACAAATGTATTTGAATTTGTGAACACAAGCGATGTTTCTATTGTCATCAAAGAAGCTAAAGGTTCGTGTGGTTGTACGGCTACTGACTTCCCCAAAAACGCCATTCTGCCCGGCGAAACTGCCCGCATCACCGCCACTTATAATGCAGAAGATATAGGACCTTTCAACAAAACAGTCACCGTATATACGAGCGCAGATACGTCGAAGGAAGGAACGGTCTTGCACATCACAGGAGAGGTAATTTGGAAGCTGTAAGCATCCTCATTTCATACGTTAGTAAAGATTTTTTGATTAAGAAAAGCCGCCTTTTGGGTGGCTTTTTCTTTTTAGGCGACTTTCACCGCCCGCCGCACTTCCAATGCGACCTGTTTTCGCGTTTCCTTATCTTTTTTAATGAGAAATTCCTGTTTTTTAATGAGCAATTTCCACCACACAACTGCCGGAACCAAGCCACCCGAATGTTCTTCTAATTTATACATC